>CBDUUJ010000326.1:0-3970 GCA_965370205.1 uncultured bacterium | reverse complement strand
TCCATCGTGTTGAGGAAGTCCTCTATCGGACCGATGTAAGTTCTCATGTAAATATTGATCACCACAGAAATTATTGTCGCGGCTACAGCGAAAAATACGACGAAATAAAGGAGCGTCGCCAGAATCGTGCTGCCCGCATCTATTTCGACTTCATAATATTCCGCAAGTTTCTCAAGCATTTTATCGACACCGCCGGCGTGCTCGCCTGTCCCGACCATGCCGACCACCCGGGACGGGAAAACCCCGACCGCGACCATCGCGTCCCGCAGGTCCATCCCGGAATTTACTCGTCTCTGCATCCCGGTAATTGCGCGTTGCAACACCGGGTCCTGGAGAACTTCCTTTGATACGTCCAGACCCTCCAGAACAGGCACACCGGCTGCATACTGAAGTCCGAAGATTCTGCAGAACCGCGCCAGGCTGATTTTTCGCATGAGATTTCCGATCCCCGGCAGCCGGAAACCGATCTGGCGGTAGATCGCGTAGCCCGGACGGGTCATGCCGAAAACTATCAGCATTCCGACAATAAACCAGGTCCACATGATGGATGTGAATAACTCGTTGGAGATAATCTGTATACCGTTGATATTGATTGCATGCAGGACGATCACCACTATAAAACAGAAGCCAAGGAGCGCGAACGGATATACGAGCTTGCTCATCAGTTTTTTGCGAAGTGTGGTTTCGGATTCGTAGAGTCTCGCGAGATTTTCGGCGATCCTGTCGAGCGTTCCGGATCTTATCCCGGCTTCGATCATCCGTATGTAAAGTTTGCTGAAAACCCGTGGACGCTGCGCCATCGCAACGCCGAGTGAAGTCCCAAGCCCGATCTCTTTCGCGACATGCCGGCTTGCCTCCGGGAGAATCAAGCCCTCCTCCTCTTCGGCGAGGATCTCGAATATTTCGGAAAGCGGGATATCGGTTTTTGTCAGCTCTGCCAGTTTTCTTGTGAAGACAGCAAGTCGCTGTACGGACACTCCCCCGAGACCGGGGGCGGTCTGAGGCTGTCTGGGGACCAGCTCTTTGACCGCGGTCGGGATCAGTCCCTGGTTCCTGAGGTTCAGGATGGCGACGTCGCGGCTCTCGGCATTGATAACGCCTTTTGCCGGTTTCCCGTAAGAGTCAACGCATTCGTAGCGAAATTCGGGCACGAAAATATTATACACCGGAGTCGATGTGAATTTACCCTGAATAACCTGTTTAACAGAATATGTTAGAATTATGTCAATCAAGGAAATCCGGGAGGCATGCGTGAAATACAGGATCATTGGAGACACTATCCAGACTGTCGCGATTGAATTATCGGCAGGCGACGGCATCATGGGGCGTCTGGGTACGCTGCTGTTTGTCAAGGGCGCGATAAAAAGCAACACCAATCCGGAAGGGGTGTACTGGACGAGCCTCGCCGAAGTTCTCACCCCGCAGGGAGAGATTCCGCTGGTCGTTTATCGCTGCGATTCAGGCAACGGGCTTATTGGTTTCCAGGCTCCCGGACCGGGACGAATCCATCCGGTCAGTCTGGATGGGAATAACCGTGTGATAGTAAGACGCAGATCGATCGTCACCGCCACAGAGGGAATTCAATGCGACAGGTTACATCTCGACGGGGAGGAATCCGGCGAGATTGAACCGCACATGTTTGTCACTCTCTCAGGGTCCGGGCAGGCATTTCTTCATGGACCGGGAAACCTCGTTGATTTCTCAATCGGACCCGATGAACACATGGCTGTTGATGGGGAGATGATTCTCTCGCTTGAAGGAGAGATCGATTTTTCGCCGAAACCTGTTGGTACACCGGGACAATCGGATCCGCTTCCATATATATTGCTCATGCATCTGACAGGTCCGGGCAGAATAATTCTTTTCACCATGCGGGGATGTTGAAAATATATTAGCAATCCACGAAGGGAAAAATCCGGTACCCCACCCTTCAGGGTGGGTCGTTGAAATAGAGAAATAATCCGGTACCCCACCCTTCAGGGTGGGTGGAAGGCGCATGGTTTCTGGGATCACCCACCCTAAAGGGTGGGGTACCGGAAGTAAATTCTTTCATTATCAACGATTCTATACATTTGTCTGACTGAACACATCGCGATATTTGCGGGTCTTATTAATATTCAAAACAATCGAAATCAGTCGCTTTGATTTTCATATCAGTTACCGCTTTCCATTGGAGGAGGACGGAATGAATTCACGGATATTCCCAGTCTGCTCATTTCTCCTGATAGTTATCACTTTATCGATTTTTCCGGTTCACCCCGTTGATGCGCATGTCAGCTCGCTCAACCTTATCGATGCATACGCCACGCTTCCCGGTGAGACCGCGCAGGTCGGACGATTCGACGGCGACCGGCAGATCGATCTCCTGTTTAAAATAGACGTTGAAACCGACGATGCCGAGACGGCATATTTAACATGGGATGTTTATGACCGCTACGACAGAACGGTATACTCGCGCAATCTTGAGATGCCCTGCAGCGGTGGATTAAACAGCATCCGAATTCCGGACGCTATCCCGACCGACCTTGGATCGGGCGTCCAGAATTATAAAATATATGCGTCGGTCAGGGTTGGAGATTACAAGGATGACACACAATTCGAGATTCGCATCGACAGCCCGTATGCGTTTCCAAAGCTGCTGATCGAGGATGTGCGTCTGATTCCGAGGGATGACGACTCATGGATCGCAGAGGAAGTCGGGAACGCGGCGATCCCCTACACTATCGAAATCGATTTCCGGGTTGAAAATATAATCAGCTGGGCGCACGCACAGATCAGGTGGCTCGGGTCGACTGTTGACGGTTTTGTTATGGACCGGGGAATCGGCTCAACCGATGTCGATGAGGGCTTCAATTCATTTAAAGTGGACAGCCTTCTCGCCCGTCCTCCGTATGGCTCCACTCAGCAGGCTGATTTCTCGGTGGAAATAAATGTCATCGGATATTTCGACTCGGTCACTTTCCCGATAGAAACACTTCCGGTAAGCCTGATGGAACTTCGCTCGTCAAGCGGTGTTGAGAATGAGTACGCGTTCTCGGTCGGTGAGGCATACCTGATTGCCGGCGATGGTTCCAGGGCGACTTATTTCGGGAAGGACGAGCCGATAACCGCAAGGATTCTGACCGGCGGAATTATTCCTGAGAATACGGTCCTGCTGATGCATTTGAGCGGAGGTCCGGAAACGCCGGACGGTTCAGCCGGACCGGGCGAGGAATTCATCATGAATCTTGACAGCGGGACGGAAAGTCCGGTTATCGAATATGAACTTTCTTCAGACATTGAGCGGGAACCGGGATTCTATGAGTTCAGATGGAGCGTTCTTGTCGGGAATGTTTTTTTTGCTGAGCGGAATGTATACCTGACTATCTCGGGACGTCAGGGATTTGAAATTCCGGCGACAATCGACCTGCCCGGCGACGCGAAATTCACCGCTCCTCTGTCGTGGACGGTCACGCTCGAATCGGAGCCGGGCCTGTTCGCAACGATGCTCACTCCATATGGCACAATCTGCAGGATTCTGGGAAATTCACTGGATGAACCACTGAATGTTGAACTGCTGGCTGATATGTTTGAGTCGGATTTCGCCAACTCCGGGATTCCATCGGATGCGACTGCATTAACGACCAAATCGGAGGAACTTGAGGGAGTTTTTAAATCGATTCGCCGGGCATATCTCGGAAACGGAAAGATTTTCGTTCACGATTACTGGCTTTACAGGGTTGATGACGGCGAGTACCAGTTTCTTGTGACGACATCGGTCGCGGATGAGGAAGAGGTCACCGATGCATACATGGCATCGGATGCGATAAGAGCCGGGTTGGATCTGGGGATATAAAAAAGCAAGACCTCTTAAGGCCTTGCCTGGGAGCGGATCGCAAACAGCGATCCATGAAGGCTGTCAACCATAAACATATTACCATCAAATACTTCATTCGGCAAGGTGGCGGGGCGACTGGACCGGTCGGGAATC
>CBDUUJ010000325.1:0-3972 GCA_965370205.1 uncultured bacterium | reverse complement strand
CCTTTTTCATTTGAGAAAAAATGAGAAATTCGTCCTGTATATACTTGACAATTCCTGTAACCTCTTGTAACTTCTAGGTTATCAAGACCTTTTCAAGAGGAGACGCATCATGAAACCAAAAAACGGATTTCTGTGCATGTGCATTTTTCTTGCAGTTATGCTAATCGGTTGTAGTGGTGGAGGATCGACCGGCGAATATTCCGGGGACCCCATAGATCCCGGCTACTTACCCCCATCTGGCTCACCTGGCGATGGCAATGAAGGTGGCGTTTCCGGTGACCCATTCGACCCGTCAAGCCCGCCCCCACCCGGATATAACCCGCCTGCTGCACCGCCTCCTGCCGGCGGTGGTGGTGGTGACCCCTATGACACTACGTACTACGAGAATTACGGAACAAACGAATTTATTTCAACTGACGAGGAGACAACCTCAACATTCGGCATGGATGTGGATACCGCGGCCTACACAATCGCGAGGTATTACCTTAATGACGGCAACATGCCCGAAAAGGATTCGGTCCGGACAGAGGAGTTCATCAATTATTTCGATCAGGACTATCCGCAACCGGGAGGTGACAGGATTTTCTCCCTTTCACTTGAGGGGGCCAAATCGAGATACGGGCAGCCGGATTATTATCTTCTGAGGATCGGCGTAAAGGCCATGGACATAGCGCCGTCGGAAAGACCGTCCGCTAACATGGTTTTTGTCATCGATGTCTCCGGGTCCATGGGCATGCAGAACAGGCTTGAACAGGTGAAGGTAAGCCTCCAAATGCTGGCTGAAAATTTGCATGAAGGTGATAAGATCGGCCTTGTTATTTATCACTCTTCCGGCGAAGTTATCTCAGGTCTCACATCGGATCATGACGCAATTATGACTGCGATTGAGGACCTTTATACTCGCGGATCGACAAACGCTGGGGAAGGTCTTGTTCTGGCTTACGAGATGGCGAGAGCAGGTTATGAGGAAGGGAAAATTAACAGGATTATCCTCTGCTCGGATGGAGTCGCGAACACCGGTATCACCGACCCGGACGCGATTCTTGCCCAGGTGAAAGAGGATGCCGGCAATGGGATTACCCTGACCACGATGGGATTCGGGATGGGTAACTACAACGATGTGCTGATGGAGAAGCTGGCGAATAACGGTAACGGATGCTACTACTACATCGACTCGAATACTGAAGCTGCAAGGCTTTTCAGTGAGGGCGCGCTACGGATGCTGATGACACTCGCACTTGACGCTAAGGTGCAGGTCATTTTCAACGCGGAGACTGTCGAAGAATTCAGGCTGCTGGGCTATGAGAACAGGGCACTTAATGAGGAGGATTTCGAGGACAACACGAAGGATGCCGGGGATGTGGGTCCGGGCCAGACTGTGACCGCCCTGTATGAGATCAGGATCAGGGATGAGGCACTCGAGGATTCCATGGCGGTCGTTGCTACGGTGAAAACCCGGTGTATGAATTTCGAGACGAAAGAGATCGAGGAACATGAACAGCGGATAACGGTCTGGAAGATGACGCGAAGTTTTAAAAACGCGACCCGTCGTTTCCAGTTTACTGCAGCGGTTGCGGAGTTCGCTGAGATTTTAAGGGAAAGTCAATATGCCGACGAAAGTACTTTCGAGAGTGTACTGGCGGTTGTCGAGGAAATTGCGGTGGACGGAAAAGAGATGGGGTTCGTCGAACTGGTGAATGCCGCGATACAGATCTACGGCGAGTAGTAAAACAACTCAGCAAACAGATATGGTTCTTATCCCGGCGATAATCCGCCGGGATGTTTTTGTTCCTGCATTGATGAGTGTTATTGACCAATAATGCTGGAAAGTGAATTCTCCTAATAAGAACACCTTTCTCAGGGACACCTCATTTCGTCCTCGAAATGCAGGTGTCCCCTCCGAATAAATACTTTATCAGGTGGAATTGGTCTGAAATATTTATTGACAGGAAAACATATTGATATTAAACTTGTTTGCGGATAGAGGGTCTTTACTGCTACTCATCAGCCTTCCGGGAGAAACGATATGCGCGGCATCTTTTCAATTTTCTATATCTCATTTCTATTTTTTCTGCTTGGCGGATGTTCCGGCAGTCATGGGGAGCCTGTTGGATTCATTGACGCCAATGATTTTTATAAAACGAACGGTAACGACAATGGAACCCGACTGCTCTGGGGGATGTGGAACATCCATTTCGATTTGGATGAACTGACCGCGACAGTCGAGCCGGTTCGCAATATCCAGACGCATTTCAATGTCACGCCTATCCTTCAGCCGCCGACCTGCAACGATTGCCTGGCAATTACGATAAACTCCTTCAATGATGTCACCCGTATTCTCGATCTCGATGCCACGTTAAGCAATCCATGGAAAATTTCAGGGTATGACATCCGGGGAATTCTTTACACGAACGATCCCGGACCGGAGCTTCGCAACCCGGATGATTGCACGAGCCTGTTCGATATTCCCGAGGGCTATGAGATCAATCCATTCAGGGCTTTCGCGAAAGGGGAAACAAACCGTTTATTCGCCGGGGAAGCCGAGCATGTCGAGAATTACCTGATCTATCTCCCTGAGCCGCCGAACTGGCCGTCGGTTCTTTTCGCCGTTGACGCGTCCTGGCCCGATAACTGCAATGAGCCGTATTCGATTGATAATGTTTCGCAGGACGGCACCCTTTACCATTACATCGGATCCTCAGTAAATATTCAGGTTTCAGTGCATGACTGGCAGGAAGATGTCAACGGTGTAACGCTGACAGCTCCTGAAATTACAGGCGTTGACAATCTCCCATTCACGCATATCAGCGGGGATCTCTGGACAATTGAATTAAAAAATAACGTCGGCGCGGCACCGGGAGATTACAGGATCAGAATAAACGCGACCTCGACCGGCTCAGACGATCTCGCTCTCCATGATGTCGTGAATATACATGTCAGCGGCGGCATCTCCGAAAATTATCCCGGCGACACTGGAATTGAAAATGATCCCGAGATTATTTTCGTCGAGCATTTTCAGGAGAACACGCTCGATGATTTATTCGCCAACTGGGAGGAAGCGAAAAATCCCGCGAACATAATGTTTTCGAATGATGTGCCGTCCGGAAGCGCCGGAAATCAGTCGTTTAAGGTGCGTCATGTCGGCGGCGATGGAACCGGTGCGCATCTGTATCGACGTCTGCTTCCCGGTTACGATCAACTCCACATTCGATTTTACGTGAAATTCGATACCAATTGCGGACCGATTCATCATTTCTTCCACGCGGGAGGTTACAATCCATCCACGCCGTGGCCTCAGGGCGGCGCGGGTGAAAAACCTGTCGGGAACGAGCGGTTCACGACGGGAGTCGAGCCGTTCGGCAACTACGATCCGTGGCGATGGGATTTCTACTCGTACTGGATGGAGATGCACATCTGTCCGGATGATAATTACTGGGGCAATTATTTCATCAACGATCCCGAACTCAGTGCGGAGAAGGGCGAATGGATCTGCCTCGAACTGATGATGAAGGTGAACGATCCTGTCACCGAGCGAAACGGCGAGATGGCGCTGTGGATCGACGGCCAGCTTCAGTACAAGGATGGGCAGTGCACAAGCTGGCTTGGGGAAGGTTTTCCAAACGGGGGATGGGTCTGGGACCACTTCACCCCCGATCCTGCGGGCGATCCGTTCGAGGGATTCCGCTGGCGTTCGGACGAAGAATTAAACATCAATTTCATCTGGCTTCTTGTATATATCACCAAGGCTGATGAGGGACATGTCAGCGAGGTCTGGTACGATCAGGTAGTAGTCGCGAATGAATACATCGGCCCGATAACGCCTTAGACCAATCTCATTAATTATTTTTCAATTCTGCAGGCAGGCTGGGACTATTGAAAGTATGTAAAAAAACTCCGGTACCCCACCCTTTAGAGGATGTCTCAGAATTATGAATCTACTGGTCTATTGATAAACTATCGATTGATTTTAAC
>CBDUUJ010000324.1:0-3989 GCA_965370205.1 uncultured bacterium | reverse complement strand
CTTTTCCACTTTGCACGCGAGAACCAGATCGGCAGCCTTCGCGAGCGAGCTTTCAGGTTTCCCGGTGATCGCGATCATTTTCGCGCCGATCGCCCTGATCGCCGGTATCAGCCCCAGGATTTCCGATGATTCGCCGGAATTGGAGATCAGGATAACGACATCATCGGGAAGAATCGCGCCGATATCGCCGTGGACTCCTTCGGTCGGATGAAGATGAAGCGCGGGTGTTCCGGTAGAGATGAGTGTCGCGGCGATTTTTCGTCCGATAATCCCCGATTTGCCTACACCGCTCACAACAACCCGTCCTCGGCAGTTGAGCAGAATATCCACCGCCTTGTCGAAGGACTCATCGAGCGAATCGGCAAGATTTCTCAACGTGTCCGATTCGTGCAGGATTATTTCTTTCGCTCGATTTAAGGCTGAGGATTGTTGATTGTCCATTATCGTCACCGGTTGAATTGTGAGTAGCCCGGCAATCCACTTGCCGGGATCGGAATGAATTATAGCAAAATCCCGGCAGAGAAGGAGTCGGGCTACACAGCTATGAGTTGTCATAACCCGGAACGGTCTCACGGCTTGTTTCGAGTATAGGAGTATAGTATATATTGTATAGATAGTTCGGCAGTTTATCGGAGGTATCTTTTATGCACTTGAAGTATCTTCCAATTTCGATTCTGGTGATTGCGGGGATAGTCGGTTGTAGTGGAGACAATCTTGTGACTCCACAGGAGGAATGTGTAGTATCAGTATGGGAAAATGGATTTAACCTTCAATCCGGCGGCAATTCAATAAATAACAGGCACATTTGGGGTATCTGGTCGGTCACGATCGGTGCTGACGCGAATTCTTTCGATATCATCCCGGTTAGAGGCGCTGCGATTCATCTTAATACTTTGAAATTCCTTGAGCAGACCCCTTGCACCGACTGCCTCGGAATAGGCGGCATCTCCTTCAATCCTCCTGATAAATTGTCGGTGGATATCACCATCAAGCATCCCTTTCCGGGATTGCCGAACCTTTCAGGATTCGATGTCCGCGGAATCCTCATCACGGGTTCGGACTTTACTTTCCCGGCATGCGGCAGAACCATAGCTCTGGGTGATACCTATCCCCGCATGGCGGAACCCGATGGTTTCACATCACTGTTCAACCCGATTGAATTTCCGGATACTGGGCCCGGACCTCCGGCACTGAAATATATTCCCGGGAAATTCGCGCATGAAGGCGATTTCACCGCTGCATTGAATCCTTTCCGAGCGTACGCGGTAGATTCCCCGCGACGGGTTTTCACTTCGGGTGGAATTGAGACTCAAACGATCACTCTTATCTCGACAAATGCAGGGAGCGGATCGCTGGAGTTCGGCTACGCGGTGGATGTCTCATGGGAAAAGCCCCCGGGTCCTGTTGTCGATCCGGTCACCGATTTCCCGCTGAGCGCTAATTGCCTGGAGGCTTACAGGATAGATATTGACATTGAAAATTATGTTCCGCTCAGCGCTGGCGGCTCGACACCCGTAACCGTTGAAGTGTACGACCATCAGGGCAAGGATACGATTCACTGGGTTTCTGTCGAAGCTCCGGATCTCTTCATTGGTGAAGTCCAGCTTGATTTTTCAATTGAAACGGGATATGGAAGTTTTCTCTATACTGGAACGATTCAAAATACCCTTCTCGCGGCCAGCGGGGAATATCCCATCCTGGCCAGAGTGGTTGACACCGAAACGGATATCAATCTCGGGCAGATCGACGCATGGCAGATCGAATTCATCCCGATCAAAAGAGCCTGGGTATGCACATGGGGCAATACTGAGACATATGATCGAACAGAGGTATACGGAGTCGAATGTGACATGGACGGCAATGTATACATCGCAGGCAGCTTTGAGGACACCGTCGACTTCGATCCCGGGCCGGGTGTTGAGGAGAGGACAGCTCCCGGAGTTTCAGAAGACGCATACCTTCTCAAGTTCAGCTCAAATGGCGAATTTCAGTGGGTAGGGACATGGGGATCGGAGAGTGATGATTTTGCCAATGATCTGGCAATCGACGGGCAGAACAGAATATATGTGTCCGGCGGTTTCCGCAAAACGGTTGATTTCGATCCCGGACCGGGAGAAACCATATTCACATCCATCGATGGCATGCCCGACGCATATATCAGTAAGTTTAATTCAAATGGGGATTTCCTGTGGACTAAAACATGGGGAGGACCATCCGGGGACAGGTGCTATTCAATTGCCTGTACAAATTTGGGCGACATATATGCTATCGGCCATTTCAGGGATATAGTCGATTTCGATCCGGGTCCGGGCGAGGATTTTCATGAGACAATCGGGAGCAGCATTTTCTTGGTGAAATACAACTCGAATGGAATATATAACTGGGGTCTGGACTGGGACGCCGAATGCCCGTCCAGATCAAATGCAGTTGATGTCGATGAGCTTGGGAATGTTTTTGTCACCGGAGTTTTTAAAGATAGTGTCGATTTCGATCCGGGTGACGAAGTCGATATTAACGAGTCCAACAATGGTACCGAGGACGCATTCCTCTCCTGCTTCGATAGTGAAGGCATATACAAGTGGGCGGCAACCTGGGGCAGCGATTACAACTTGGAAGGCGATCAGGGGCTGGGAGTAGCGGCGGATGGTGAGGGAAATGCCTACGCTATTGGAAAGTTCTGGGGCTCCGTTGACTTTTACCCCGGATCACCGATCGACTGGCATCTTTCGCATGGAGGTTTCGACATAAGTCTGAGCAAGTACAACAATTCCTGGGTTTACTGGTGTGCAAAAACATGGGGCGGTATCGAGTCCGATGCCGGAAATGCGGTTGCAGTTGACAGCGCCGGTTTTGTTTATACGACAGGTTATTTTCAAAAGACTGTCGATTTCAATAAGTGGGGAGCCCAGGACGAACACACTTCCAACGGAGATCGGGATGTGTTTGTAAGTGTATTCAATAAGTACCATACCCATCAGTGGGCTCAAATTTGGGGCGGTACCGAGTCCGATGCCGGGCTGTCCATTACGGTCGACAATTCGGGAAATGTTTTTGTAGTCGGCAAATATTGGGACGAGGTGGATTTCGATCCGGGACCGGGAACTGAATACCGGAATTCCTTCGACGATGGATGCTGCTTCCTGGTTAAGCTCCCTCCTGGTGGAGAATGGTAAAATTTCATCATCCTGCTTCTATAGATAACCAGGTGCCGGTGAAAAACCGGTTTGGCTGGAAGCCAAACTTAGCTTGTTATCGGTATCTGGGGAACTTGACTGGAAGAGCGCTGTGTGATAAACAAAAACATGTAAATATGGCAGACATTATAGAAATCCACGATAAGATTATTTTTGATTCCGAATGCCAAACCATTGTTAACACTGTTAACTGTGTTGGGGTGATGGGACGAGGTCTCGCCCTTGAGTATAAATCCAGGTTTCCCCGTATGTTTTCCGCGTACGAGGAGAAATGCAAGGCTGGAAAGCTAAAACCCGGGACACTTTATCTCTATAGAAAAAGCTGTCCCTGGATTTTAAATTTCCCCACTAAAAATCATTGGCGCGATCCGTCAAAAATCGAGTTTATTGATAAAGGATTAACTAGCTTTATATTAAAGTATAAGCGGTTTGGCATTTCTTCAATCGCGTTTCCAAAACTCGGTACACAATCAGGTGGTCTGGATTGGGATATGGTTCGGGATTTGATGATGAGTCATTTGGTCCCTATCCCGGATTTGAAGGTTGAAATATATCATTTCCATGAGGATGTTACAGACGATTTATATAACCGTTTCTTAAGAATGGTTAGTCAATTCAAGAAAGAAGATTTTATGGAATTAATCGGTCTTAAAAAAAACCAGGCTGCCTTGGTATTCTCCGCTGTAAATAACCCATTCGCCAGGAATATGTATAGCATTCAGAGGACCAAGGGGATTGGTAAAAAAACAATAGAAAAAATTTATAAATTAGTCCTTGAAAAGCCTGAGAGCCCGG
>CBDUUJ010000323.1:0-3998 GCA_965370205.1 uncultured bacterium | reverse complement strand
TAGTGTAAATGTTACACTTGAAGGTTACATAGTAATAGGTATTTGTTAACAGAATATGCGGCGAATCATCCCCATCGACCCCTGAATCCACATCCGGTGGAGTATTATACGGTGTGTCCGAAATGTAGAGATTATGCCGGTAATAGGACGTCAGTGGATCGGTCCCGGCCTGATTCGGCACGTCGTAGTCGTTCTCGTAATCGCAGTCCGTGTATTCAAGCATGATCCAGAACTCGGTCAACCCGCTCTGTGTCAGGTTATCCGCCAGAATTTCCGTGTGGTACGTCGATGTGTATGGAATTCCATCGATCAGCGGAACCATCTCTGCCGCGTTCAACTCATAAACATCGCTGAGGATTTCCGATTCGATGAAAATCGCTTCAAGTCCGTCATCCGGGGGTGGCTTAAAAACACCGATATCGAGTATCAGGCTCCCGCCGTTGTTACCGGAATTTACGAAGTAAAGGTCCGGCTGTGTGACCGTGATGATCCCTGTCGCCTCAACACCGTACGCCGGATGAATATCCTCCGCTTCCCAGCAGGCCAGAATAGCGTAATTGAATTTTACGTTTGGCGACGGTGTCGGGAAATTGAGGAAATAACTTCTCGTGTTTGTTTCTCCCGATGAGAATATTCGGTGACATGGATCGGGAGGGTGGGGGAAAATATCTTCAAGCTCATCCTCGGGACCGATACAATCCGAGTAATACTTGAACGGATTTAGTGTCGCGTTTCCCTCGTAATCCGGTGTCGCGAACGCGCCCGGGGTATAGCCAAGCACACCGGGAGTTCCGAACTCCGACGGGTTCCACCATCGCGTGTATCCATCCGGTCCGCCAATGCAGGGATCAGGTGGGGTACAGGGATCAGGTGGGACACCAACGAACTGGTCGGTACCCTCGATCGCGTATTTCAAACCGTTATGCGCGAGAACGCCGTGCCCATCCCCGATGAAAATACCCTTTACATCATAACCATTGTAGTCAGGCATCCCTGGAAACGGGTGGGTGATGCCGACATCGATGTCGACATAGACATGGTCGGATTCAACAAGACATTCATTGATGTCAAACGAGAGGTTCGCGGGGTTTCCGTTCACGAAATCGACCACATTGAACGGGCTTGGCTCGACACCCGCGCTGTGACGCATGGGAATCGCCTCGACTGTCCCGTTTTCGAGGTCCATGTAGACCGTGTAATACCCCCATAGATGAGTCTGTGTCTGTCCGGCGTGACTTGTTGGTCCGGATAAGCCCGGATCGGCAGTCAGCGCGACCGGGTTTCCATTGTCACCTGAACAGCCAACTGCTATAAACGCAGCCACGACAAACGCTGTGATAAGTACCATCCATCGATTCATTTTTAAAGCCTCCGTTGCTGTCTTCAGAAGAATTCGGATGTTGACATTAATTTCCTGAGATATCACGTCACATCCTGAATATATTATACTAAAAAAAGAAACATATGTACAAATGGTGATAAAGTTTCCTCTTCTATTTATCAGGTCCACGAAATTTGGAATTAACCACTCCCTGACGGTCGTGGCTCTGAAGTGATAATTAATCCTGCTACTCCTCGACTTTCAGATTGCTCTCATGAATCCAGCCGTATTTATCGTGATTGCGACCCCATCTGCCGACCTGAAGCCACTCGCTTGTCGCGCCCTTTGTCCTCCGGATAATCCAAACCCTCTCGCCCATTGGCATGTCGTAATGAAATACTATTCCCGGAGGCAGCGGGATCAGGTTGTTCATATAGTCCGTGTCGTAACCGTACCCGGCAAGGTTCATGCTCTCCTCAATATATCGCTCCCCGGTTCGCCAGTTTATAAACATCGGAACCAACGCCTGCCCCTGGAGATCGCTTCGAAGCTGCCCGTCCGTTATGATCCCCTTATCGTGAAGACCGGGCGATACTTTCCAGACCCAGGGAAAAACGAGCACGATAATTAAAACAACAGCGAGTATGCTGAAAAAAATCACCCGGGGAACCATAAACGCCCATTTCTCGAAATCGAGACCGCACGACGGGCAGATTTCGCTGTCGACAGCCACATGCTCGCGACATTTCGGACACCGTTTCTGCCCGGCAGTGAAATCGAAACCGCACTCCGGACAGTACTTGAGCCGGTCGTAAAATTCCTCTCCGCATTTCGGACATTTGAAAGTCATTTCAGCAAAAATTCCAACCTGTATACAATCCAATGCTATTAATGTACCATGTTTTTGCCGTTACAAGTAAGGAAACAAACCAGGATATGCCTGACCCGATCACATCTTCCCCGAAACCGAATGTCCGCGTCGAACGTACCCGGACTGATGCCGACGCGATCATGCCGTTCGTCAGTTTCGTCATGCCCGCCTATAACGAAGAGGATAATATCACCCGCACCCTCAATGAATGCCAGGACGCATTCAGGGCGGCTCAGATTGGAATTTCGCCGGTTTCCGAAGTGAAAAATGGAGCGCGATGGGGAGAGCTAGTTGTCACAAATGACTGCTCGAAAGACGCAACCGGGGAGATTCTCAAGCATCTGCAGGAATCCATGCCGAATCTTGTCATTGTCACACATGAAGGGAAAAATCAGGGCTATGGACGCGCGCTTTCGGATGCAATTGCCGCATCGAGAGGCGAATGGGTCGCGACAATCGATTCCGACGGGCAGTTCGATCCGGGAGATCTGCCCAATCTGATAAAAAAAATTGACACTGAGATCGACTGTGTTGCCGGCTACCGCATGAAAAAGAAAGACTCGTTCGTGCGGGTGTTTGCAGACCGGGGACTGAATTTCATTGTCAGGACAATGTTCGGAATCCGTCACCGCGACACCAACTGCGCGTTCAAGCTGATACGCGGCGATGTAATCCGCAACCTGACAATCGAGTCCAACGGTTTTCAGACCCCAACCGAGATCGTTCTCAAACTGAACGCCCTGGATCATAAAATGGTCGAATGCGGCGTGACTCATCGGGTCCGGGAAGAAGGAAAGAGCAAGCTGAAGGTAATAAAAACATCGATGGATTTCCTCAGGTTCCTTTTCTACCTGCACGGGAAGATAAAATTGTACAGAAGGGGAATTCTCGGAAAACTGTAATCTATATTCCTGCTTCGGGGATGGTAAAATCAGAATTACGCTGATTGCCTGCACAGGAGGGAGTCCACTGTATCCAGAAGAACATTTGTGTCGGTAGACTGTTTCGAAAGAAGATCCACAAGTCCGGCCTTCTTCGCAGGCTCGGGGTCCTGAAACCGGTTATGTCCGGAATAACCGAGAACGGGAATGTACGGATCGATCAAAAGCAGCCTCTGTGCAAGCTCGTCGCCGTGGAATTCCTGCGGCATGTACATGTCCGTCACAACCACAGCGACATTCTGACCGGCCAGTTTTTTGCTTTCAATGAAATCCAGAGCCTCGGACGGGCTTGTGAACCCCCGCACTCGATACCTGTCCCGGAACCTCGACTTGAATATTTCCGTTACCGCGTCAGCCTCGGCAGGCACGTCATCAATGTAGAGTATGTACGACTTTTTTTTTACATCGGTGCGATTTGCGGTTTCTTTTTCAGCGCATTCCCATGCATCTTCGAAATTCATCCCCAGAATATCAAACGGAGTATCCAATGCCGATGTCCAGCAGGACGCCATCCGCTCCGGGGAAGTTTCAGCAAGCGCGTACGCGAATTCCGTTAAGCCCTCAATGCTGTGAGCGAGTTTGAAAAGTTTTCCCGCGTCCAGTAACCCCTTTCTGCACGCACTGACCAGACCATGTTCCATACAAATGCCGATCTCATCCCGCGTTAACGGATTAGGCTCCAGACGCATCGGTTCCCCGTCGTCATCCATGATTGATTCCGTCAACAAAAATTGCAGATATTTATCATATTTAACTACACTGTGATTCGCTTCTAATGGTCCGCTTGCTTACGCGCGCAGTTCAGAATGATCCGCTTGCTTACGCGCGCAGTTCAGAATGATCCGCTTGCTTACGCGCGCAGTTC
>CBDUUJ010000322.1:0-3999 GCA_965370205.1 uncultured bacterium | reverse complement strand
TCGTTTTTTTTCCGAATCTGGAAAAGGACCTTCTATGAAAAGCCAGACATTTGTGTCAAAGAATAATTTGTCATCACCGCTAAAAGAGTATGACGAGACATCCAATACTTTACTCTTTGTCATCACCCATAACCTCTCTTGTAATGGCATGATGACGGTCTTGGTCTTTAAAGAATTCTTTCGCTCTATCTACAACCCTTTTAATCAGAAACAAATCATCGCCATTAATATTGTCCTTGTCCAATATCAAGCTCCCCTTAATCAATTCTTCGGGGAATTCGCCGCTGTATAGCTGACCAATGGCTGTGTTCAGAAATGCAGATGTCAGATCTTCCACTCCTTCGAAGGAAAGAATAACCTGTCCGCCACTTCTAAGGGAGGATGCGATTTCTCTGTAAACTTTCTCGCCGTCCTCGGAGGCTATGCATAAACTGCTTCCAACGATATCCACGATTTTAATAAGTTTCTTTGTTCCCATTTATCTCACCTCAATATAGTGTCTCAAAATATATCCGACAGGTCAATGTCCGATTCAGGCGCTAGGTCATAACGATGTGTGTCGGCTGTATTGATTTCAAAGGAGATTGCAGAACCCGGGAATCGTCCGTTGAGACGAGTAATTGTTGTTGGTTTTTGACCGGCAATAGGCACTCCTGAATTCATTTCATAATATCCTGCATCTGACACAATAATAATCCTGCCCTTATTTAGTGCGATGAACTGTTTTATTAATTTCAGGCCAAAACCTCCAGGCTTCTTTTTCTGCTGTGAGCGGGTAGTATTTGAACCTTCCAAAGCCCACTCAATCGCTTCTTCCGCTGAGAATTCCCGGTTCAGGTATTTCCGAATGTTTTCACTGAAACCAATGCCGAGGTCTACAACTGAAAAGAGAAGTTTTTTATTTCTTGGGAATAATTGACCGCATACAAAAATCCCCATCTCCGTTTCAGAGTGTTCGATCGCGTTATCGAAAAGCTCACCGATGCTTTCTCTAAACTTGCTCAACAACTGCTGTGTCATCTCAGGTAGGCCCCTGGCTCCGCGATAAAAATTTTGTTCTATGTAATCACGAAATTCTCTGCTCTGATCCCTGTCAAATCTGGCATATCGAATCGTAGTTCCATATCCATTCTGTAATTCTGGATAGTTACCAAACTGCTGTAGAAAGCCATTCCGTTGCATGATTTCCTGAGTGCCCTGGCGCATATTTAACAGTTTGAATGTTGCTCCATGTTCAGTCTCATATTTATGTAGTAATGCGCCCAATGATGAACACATGTTTGCGTCAAACCATTTATGTTGGAAATTTATGTCGATACGTACATCTGAATCACGGTGAATATGGTTCCTGATCTGATTGTAGAGTTCCAGAAAAGACATGAAGCCCTGTAAATTCGTCCTTATCTCTTTTGTGATAATAACCGTCATTTTGTTGCTCTATAGGATCTTAGCCATGATTCACTTATATTAGTAAAATCATAAGTGCCTCGGATCCGCTATTTCTCCTGCGATCGCGCTTGCCATGACTGTCTGCGGGCTTGCGAGATAGACAAATGCTTCCGGGTTCCCCATCCGACCCTTGAAATTCCGGTTCGCGGTCGATATGCAAACTTCGCCGTTTGCCAGAACTCCCTCATGCGCGCCAAGACATGGTCCGCAGCCGGGATTCATCACAACCGCTCCCGCTTTCGATAATCTCAGCCATGTTCCATCCTTGAGTCCGGCCTGATAGATTTCCAGTGATGCCGGGAAGACAAGCATCCTGACATCGGGATGAATCTTTTGATCTCCGAGAACCTCAACCGCCGCGTGGAAATCCTCAAGGCGACCGTTTGTGCATGTCCCGAGAAGTGCCTGGTCGATTTTTGTTCCCGCGACCTCTGAAATATCAGCAAGGTTATCGACCGTGTGAGGTTTCGCGACTTTCGGCGTGAGGTTGGCAACATCGAAAGTTAATTCCTTGATAAATTCGCAGTCCGGATCGCTCTCGACGACATCGAAGGTTTCATTCGTGCGGTCCATGAGCCATTCGATGACTGTAGAGTTCGGGATAATATAGCCGTTCTTCGCGCCCATCTCGGCGGCGAGATTGCAGAGAACCATGCGGTCGCCGACTGACATCCGGTCGACCGCCTCGCCGGTAAATTCAACAGCACGATACAGCGCACCATCCGCGCCGATTTTTCCGATTATTTCCAGAGCGAGATCTTTCGCGCCGACATATTTCGGGAATTCGCCGGTTACTGAAATCCGCATGGTCTCAGGACATCTCAGCCAGAGCTTTCCGGTCGCCATTATGCACGCAAGCTCGGATCGCCCGATCCCCGCCGCGAACGTTCCGAACGCTCCATGTGTTGTTGTGTGGGAGTCGGAGCCGAGGATCAATTTTCCGGGAAGCGCGAATCCTTCCTCCGGCAGAACCTGATGACAGATTCCACGGTTGATATCGAAGAAATTATTTATCCCCTGTATTTTTACAAATTCCCGGATTTTTTTGTGGTTATCGGCGTGTTTCTGTCCCGCTGCGGGAACGACATGATCGATGATGATCACATGACGGTCCGGATTGTCGACCCGTCCGCCTCCCATCTTTTCAAACGTGCCGATAATCGCGGCGGTGTTGTCATGCGAGAGCGCGATATCCGGAGCGAGCATGACGATCTCGCCGGTAACGACATCGCGTCCGGCATGTTGAGAGAATATTTTTTCTGAAAATGTCTTTGGCATTTCTGTATCTACCTTTTATAGCTTTAAAGGCTCGAAATTCAGGAAATCCGCATGATTGATGATTATCGCTTCGACCGTCGCACGGGCTTTGTCGCCTTCATGAGAATGGTGCGCGATCATGTGCTGGACCTCGTCGGGAAGTCCCGCCACTTTCGCGATCGCCGTTCCGCTGATCGGATGCCTGAGAAGCTCCCCGGATCGCGCCTTGATGAATTTCCCGTTGCTCTCCTTGTACTCGACGAACTTCCCGACATCGTGAAGCAGCGCGCCGGCAAGAAGTATGTCGTGGTTCGCATGCATTTTGGGGTTGTCGGGCCAGGCTTTTCTGAGAGTGTCGGCGATTGAGAGGGCCATCTGTGTCACACTGCGGATGTGCTGGAGCATTGTCGCGGGTGACGGGTCGATGAGCAGCGTGAACGGCAGGCGGGGGATGTCCTCGGGCTGCCAGCCGCCTTCCGTGAGCGCGTTTTCGTAGGCGATGAGGGTTTTGGTTTTCAATTCTTCATCTTCGAAGAGATTAAATTCGGGGATGAGTTCCATAAGTTTGTCGTGCATGATGATCTCCTGTTATGTGCCGGCTGGAAGCCGGCGGTACAGCCGGCAAGGATGCCAGCGCTACAGATAGCAGCACTACAGATGCCGGCGTTACGGATGCCTTTCATCCGGACCCGTGTAGCCGTGGTCGGTCGGATGGATTTTTCTCATCGGGCGCATGTCGGTCATTTCCTCGGATACATGCGCGAGAAGTCCCGGGACCCTTGCGATCATGAAAAATCCGTTCATCATTTTCGGCGGAACGCCGAGATCGCCCAGAACCGCGCCGAGCGCCCCGTCAACATTCAATGGCAGTTTCTTGCCGGCTTTCTCAAATGCATCCTCGAAAGCGTGAGCCATCAACTGGCGGTCGCCGACGAAGCCGTACTCCTCGCACGCGGCGAATAGCCGGGCGGTGCGGGGGTCGGCGGTGTGATATCGATGCCCGAATCCGGGGATGCGGCGTTTGTTCGCTTTCGCTTCCGCGATGTATTTTTTCGCTTCAGCATCGAATGTCAGACCATCTTCCTTTGCCTTCTTTATGGCTTCATCGAGAGCGAGGAAGCAGCCCTCGATCGCGCCTCCATGATGACGGTTGATGCTCATTATCCCCGCCGCGACACTTGCCGACAGGTTCGCGCCGGTCGACGCAACCGTTCGTGCCGCGAGACATGACGGAGGCGAGTTGCCGTGATCGAGCGACGAGACGAAAATCACCTCAAGAAGTTTCGAGAGTTT
>CBDUUJ010000321.1:0-4021 GCA_965370205.1 uncultured bacterium | reverse complement strand
TTACAAACGGGTCGGGAATCGCGGGTATTTCATCCAGATAATTCTGAACCATACCGCGCGAAACGGCGGTCGGACGTCTGGGTCCCGACGGACATCCGACAGAAATCAGCCCGACCGAAATAACCAATATCAATACGATTAAGGGAAAGCCTCTACCCATTCCGCTCATAAGATAAACCTCCTTTACCAATAAATACCATATTAAGAAAGATTCACTTGCACGTCAATTGGTTGCGATTTTTTACCGGATAAATCGCCTTGTAAATGTCAGCTTTTCCTTCCCGGAATCCTTCCACGATTATGAAAGAAAAATCTTAAAACACCTTGCATATTGTTTGAGATCGTGCAATAATGCCTATATAAATGTTAGGCAGCATTAGTTTAGGGTTACCAAGGAGGAGCAATGTCAAGAAAAAAGAGAGATACCTACAAGTACGAATGGAAAAAGGGAAACAAGACACTTAGCTACGGCATCACAAACGATCTTGAAAGACGTGAATCCGAACATCAACGAGAAGTTCCTGGCAGTCATCTACGGAATATCGGCAATGCCTCTTCTGAGGATGGAGCCAGAGATTGGGAAAAAACCAGGAATGAGACATATCTGAGGCAGCATGGCAAATTACCACCAAAAGCCAAGCAAAAATAACTGATACTAATCCTTTGAGTAACTTACAACGTAATTCCAAATAAATGGAATAGAGCAGAATTTGTCTAATCGTATCTGATCATGATATCATTCATCTGATGATTTCTATAAAACTCCGTTATCGCGAAGGAGCAATGAAATGTCTAAGAGAACTAAAAATACGCGAAAATATGAATGGAAAAAAGGGAACAAGATTCTCGGCTATGGCATCACGAACGACTTGGAAAAACGCGAGGCTGAGCATAAACAAGAAGTCCCGGGGAGTAAGCTCAAGATAGTTGAAGGAAAGTGTTCCGAAAAGCGCGCTAAGGAGTGGGGCATAGAGAAGATTCGGATTTATAAAAAAAGAAATGGTAAATTACCACCCATGAACAGGCCAAGGAAATCAAAAGTCTGACATTTAGAATAAGAACCCACCCGGAATCGTGACCCCTTTATCATGACCAAAGACCTTTTTCCCCAATCAACAATTGCTGTTATTTGGGACTTCGATAAGACCCTGACGCCAAATTATATGCAGACTCCTTTATTCATGCACTTCGAAATGGATCAGGATAAATTTTGGGAAGAGGTTAAAGGTCTTGAGAAGTATTTCAAGCAAAGGGGTCTTGAACTCGTATCAAGTGATACATTATATCTAAATCACATCCTAACATATGTTCGCTCAGGCATATTCGAAAGCCTGAGCAATGATCTTCTGCTTAAACTTGGCAAGGAAATCGAATTCTATCCCGGTCTTCCACAATTTTTCAGTACATTGAAAGGTATCGCAAACAATCAAAAGTACATGCAACATGAAATCCAGATTGAGCACTATATTGTCAGTACAGGCCTGAGAAAAATGATACAGGGAAGTGTAATCAACCAGTATGTTGATTATATATGGGCATGTGAATTCGTTAGTGATGTTCCTGGTCCTGGTTATCTTGAGGATGAGCAACTGTATGAAAAAGCACTAGATGCGATTTCTCTTGAGTGGGATCATAACCCAATTATTGATATCGGTTATGTGCTCGATAATACAACAAAGACGAGGGCGATCTTTGAAATAAACAAAGGAACCAATATAATACCGGGAATAACTGTTAATTCGATGGTAGAATCTGAGGATAGAAGAGTCCCTTTTGAAAATATGATTTACATCGCTGATGGCCCAAGTGACATCCCCGTATTTTCTGTAGTTAACCGCTTCGGTGGAAAAACATTCGCAGTCTATAACCCGGAATCAAAAAATGAGTTTATGCAGGTAAAGGAACTTAATAAACAGAACAGAATTAATTCATTCGGTCCTGCAGATTATGAGCCGAGATCTCAAACACATATGTGGATAAAAAGTGAAGTTGAGGAAATCGCTGATAGAATTGTGGATAAAAAAGAACAAGCTATGGATGAGAAAGTCGGTAAAGAACCGAAACATGTGTGATTGCGTATTAATTGCTACTATTCAGATTTAATCCTACATATTCCTTCTATACTGTCCTCCCACTTCATACAGCGTCTGCGTGATTACACCGAGACTCGCGTGACGGACCGTGTGCATCAGCTCCGCGAAAATGTTGCCACCGTCGAGCGCGACCTGTTTTAGTTTCGCAAGCGCTTCAGACTGAGTCGATGAACGGTCGGCGTTGAATTTGGAACAGCGGTCGAGATGAAGCTGTTTCTCCTCGTATGTGGCGCGGCGCATCGGGATTTCCTCGGGACGGTAATCCTCCGCAAGCGTCGCGGGATCGACAAACTGATTCACGCCGATAATCGGAAGCTCGCCTGTATGCTTCAACCGCTCGTATTTCAAACTCTCATCCTGGATTTTTCCTCTCTGATACGCACGTTCCATCGCGCCGAGCACTCCGCCGCGCTCCGAGATCGACTCGAACTCTTTTAAAATTGCCTCCTCGACAAGGTCGGTCATCCATTCCGTGAAAAACGATCCCTGTGTCGGGTTCTCGCATTTCGCCCAGCCGAATTCCCTCGACGAGATAAGCTGGATCGCCATCGCGCGACGCACCGACTCCTCGGTCGGGGTCGTGATCGCCTCATCGTACGCGTTCGTGTGCAGGCTCTGGCAGTTGTCGAAAATCGCGAGCACCGCCTGGAGAGTCGTGCGGATATCGTTGAACCCGATCTCCTGTGCGTGCAGGCTCCGTCCCGATGTCTGGATGTGGTACTTAAGTTTCTGCGACCGGTCATTACCGTTGTAGAGGTTCTTCATCGCGATCGCCCAGATTCGGCGCGCGACCCGTCCGATCACCGTGTACTCGGCATCGAGACCGTTCGAGAAGAAGTAACTCAGATTCGGCGCGAAATCGTCGATGTTCATTCCGCGCGATAAATAATATTCGACATATGTAAAACCGTTCGCGAGTGTGAATGCTGTCTGCGTGATCGGATTCGCGCCCGCCTCGGCGATGTGGTAGCCGGAGATCGATACCGAGTAATAATTACGGACATCGCGCTCGATGAAAAATTCCTGGATATCGCCCATCAGCTTGAGCGCGAACTCGGTTGAGAATATGCACGTGTTCTGACCCTGATCTTCCTTCAGGATATCGGCCTGGACTGTCCCGCGCACAGTCTGAAGCGTTTTATCAAATATTTCCCGGTATTCATCCTCATTGGGCTTGCGACCCTCGCGCTGCGTGAAAATCTCGACCTGCTGATCGATCGCGGTGTTCATGAACATCGCGAGCATGATCGGCGCGGGACCGTTGATCGTCATGGACACCGAAGTTGACGGCGCAACGAGATCGAATCCGTCATAGAGCATTTTTACATCGTCGAGAGTTGAGATCGCGACACCGCTCTCGCCGATTTTTCCGAAGATGTCCGGACGTTTGTCCGGATCGCTTCCGTAGAGTGTGATCGAATCGAAAGCCGTCGATAGACGTTTCGCGTCATCGTCCCTGGAGAGATAATGGAACCTGGCGTTCGTCCGTTCCGGCGGACCCTCCCCAGCGAACTGGCGTTTGGGGTCCTCCCATGCGCGTTTAAGCGGGAACACTCCGGCGGTGTATGGAAATTCACCCGGCACATTTTCCATGAGACGCCAGTACAGCATGCGTCCCCAGTCCCAGTAATTCGGGGTTATCACGCGGGGGACATCGGTTCCGGAAAGTGTCTCCGACGTGAACGGCTGCCTGATCTCTTTTCCCCGCACTGTGTATGCGAATTCATCGCCTGAATATTTCTCAAAGAACTCAGGAGTTATCTCAACAAGCTCGCGGCAGTATGGATCGAGCGCGTTACGGTTGTCGTGATAAATCGACCTAAGCTCGCGGACAGCCTCGTTCGCGGGTTCCGGGGCATCATCGGGATACGGCGCGATACGGCATGGAGGCTCATCGCCGAGCCGGCAGAGCATCATGTATGCCTGGT
>CBDUUJ010000320.1:0-4027 GCA_965370205.1 uncultured bacterium | reverse complement strand
AATTTCGAGACAGCCTCTTAATACGTTTTTTTTCACACAATCACCCTCTCCGATACCTCCTCCCAGAATGTATCCATGCCTTCTCCGGTTATCGCCGACACTCTCACGCCGTTCATGACCGGGTAATTTTGATCGAACAGATCGGCTTTCGTGAAGACCAGGACTCTTGGAATATCCCCGGCGCCGATATCGTCAAGCGTCTGTTCGACAACCTCGAGTTTTCGTTCCCAGTCATGCTCGCTTCCATCGACAATTATCGCCAGCAGATCGGCGAATATCGCTTCCTCAAGTGTGGCTCTGAACGCCGCGATCAGTTCGGTCGGCAGGCGGTCGATAAACCCGACAGTATCGGTTAACAGCACTTCGCGGCTGATCCTGGCGGCATAGGCTTTGCGTGTGATGGGATCGAGGGTCGCGAACAGGCGGTCGTCCGTGTACGCTTCCGGCTTGCCGGGTCCGGCGAGCGCATTCAGGAGAGTGCTTTTACCGGCGTTGGTGTAGCCGACCAGCGCGATCATCGGAACCCCGGACCGCTGTCTTCTCTTGCGCTGTGTCTCGCGGCGTTTTCCGATCAGCTCGATTTTCTTTTTAAGACCGGCAATACGTTTCTGGATCACACGGCGGTCGGTCTCCAGTTTCGTTTCACCCGGACCGCGTGTGCCGATCCCGCCGCCGAGCGCGCTTAGTTCCTTCCCGCCTCTTCCCTTCAGCCTCGGAAGCAGGTAGGTGAGCTGCGCAAGCTCAACCTGGATATTACCCTCGGTTGTCTGTGCGCGCTGCGCGAAAATCTGAAGGATCACCTCGGTCCGGTCGAGCACCTCGCATCCGATCTCATCCTCGATATTCGCGCGCTGCGATCCGGACAGAGTGTCGTCGATGCAGAGCAGGTTCGCGCGGTTTCGTGCAATCTCGTTTTTCGCAAGACCGAGGAGGTGGGTCGAGATGAGCGTACGGCCTTCCGGATTCATGTTGCGCTGGAAGACCTCCCCGACAACGCCGCTGCCCATGCTTGTCACAAGCTGCTCAAGTTCATGCAGGGGGTTGTCAAGATCGCTCCTGGGGTCACGTTTGTTTCTGAATGTAAAGCCGACAAGAACCGCGGTCGGCACCGGATTTTCAGTTTCGTAAGACATTTATTTTCCTTTCACTGTTAAAAGGGAGAATATCAAACCGTACCGATAATGCAATCGGGACAGTCTGAATCCCGGAGGGACAAACATAGCAGGATGTCTTTCAAGATGCTATTTAAACTCGTCTGCGCATTGTAACACCTTAGTAATTAATTCAATTATTCCGCCTGGATACGCCCATACCACGGCGCCGGAGGAGACGAGTAATCCCTCCAGGTCGCCAGCATCGGGGAATCGTAGCATGGGTCTGTCTGACCTGCAAATGAGCACCATCCACCCGCATAAGGCGTATTATCATTCACTGGGGAGGTCTCAATCACATTGTTATCACGGTCAATTATCGAAACATAAACCCTATTGCTGTGATAGCAGTCAACATAAGCATTTCCATCGGGATCGCAGGCGATTCCGATACAACCGACGGATTGGCAACCTGAAATTTCAAATCCCAGCCACGGTCCGGACCGGTTGTTAGCGTAGCCTGGCCAGTACCCGAGACCTGATGAAATATGCCAGGCCACATGTACTGCGCCAAGGTAATCAACAGTGACAGACGCGAACTCATCATGTCCGTAAACTCCTGAAGAGACAGGCTCAACCGAACCCCAAACGCCATTCGAATCACGTTTCATATAATTGATAACACCGGAAGTACCTGTCCATGCTACGTGCAGGTTGCCGAATCGGTCGGCGGTCATATCAGGACACATATTGTAAAGACCTTCGTATACCTGGTCGGTTAGAACTTCCACCGATGAGAAATTACCAGGCTCACCATGAACGTAGGCGAGATTGTGATCGCCATCATATGACGACATCGCGATATGCACTTCATCGTCCGGTGTAACGGCAATGCTGGATTCTCCCGGCCAGCTTGTACCTCCGATAAATGAGTGCACGGTAGTGAAGTGCTGCACACTATTTTCCGGTGTCACCATTGCGTAGTAATACGTTTTTGGAGTAGTAGAGGCACTTGCCCAGACCACATGTGCATTCCCTTCGGAATCCGCAACCACATCAGCCCAGCGCCCGTCTGCATACGGCTCAAGATATACTTCCTCAAAGTCACTCGGGTCGGAAATATCAGCACGCACGAATATGGGGGGACTCCCATATACCATGTACACTGTTCCATCAGCGGAGATATATGCATTGGTAAAATCCGC
The DNA here is from genome assembly GCA_965370205.1 of uncultured bacterium. Lineage (GTDB taxonomy): Bacteria > JAJVIF01 > JAJVIF01 > JAPKYR01 > JAPKYR01 > CBDUUJ01. Next base: position 1,731 of record CBDUUJ010000320.1, on the reverse strand, counting down.
GGAATTGGTGCTTCCGATGTGTTTGTCCGGATCATCGAGATCGGTAAATCCTGTTGGGGCAACATAGACAGGAGTAGCGGTTGTAACAACCGATGGTACCGATTCAGTTGTGTCCAGATCGACAGCGGTGACGACATAATCATAGGTCGTTTCGTCCATCAGAACGGCGTCATCGACATATTCCGTCCCGGTTATGATTACAGTGTTCAGTGGACTGCCGAAATCAAATGAAGGTTCGGTGGATAATTTTTTATACAGGTTATATCCCGCAAGAGCAGGCCATGTGACTTCATCCCAGAACAGCTTCACCACTCCCGCAGCGGCGCAGTTGTCGAATCCGAGAGGAATTGGGATGGTTACAGGCTCCTCATCAAGTATCGGCGCATCCCAGAAAATGAATGCTGCCAGCGGTTCTTCCGGATAATCGAACCCGGTGATTCCTTCGATCTGTGGCGCGTAATCGGCCGGGTCGGATGATTCGACACCGATGAAAAGCGTCTGTCCGGTCAATCCGGATGGGGAAACGTCCGCGATCTCGACATGAAACACCGATGATGTCGGCCCGTCGGGAAGAGGGGTTGCGGTTGGGTACACATCGACGGGACCGCCAAGAAGTTCGGCGGACTCAACCCATATCGCTGCGACCTCACCGGGAACGCCGTCGGGATTTGCAACGGATTGCCAGTCGTAGACGGTGATATCGAATATCAGGTCCCCGCCATTTTCGGTATCGCTTACCCACCATGCGGTCGATTCCGGATCAGGCTCAACTTTCAGCATATACGCTTCCTGGCAGTTCGCACTGAGAGGGTAATCATCCTGCGTGTATGTCGGCCCGTCACCGGATGGTTCATACCACCCGGCATCGACGGCATAGTTGAACTCGATCACCGGCGATCCGGCATCCATAGCGAACCGGATCATGTACCGACGCTGATTTGTGCCTGGTACGGTCGAGAAAAATCCGCGTGTCGCGGGGTCGATTTCAAGCTCATCCTCGCATTCGATTCCGTCGGCGAAATATTTATACGGGTTCAGAGTGGCGGAAGCCATGAATCCCGGGGATGAAAACGAGCCTTCGGTGTATCCCAGGATTGTATTATAGGTTGTGAATTCTGACGGGTTCCACCAGCGAGTCCAGCCGTCGGCGTTGAGAAGCCGCGACTCGTCATCACCGGCGTAACCAAGTCCGCTGTAATGTTGGCTCGGCACGCTGCCGTCCGACATAAAAATGCCCCGGACATCGAATCCCGAGTAGATACTGAGACTGGGGAATGGATGCATCAGCGTGACATCGACAGCGAAAATCCCGTTGGGGATATCGCTGTCTGTGAGGTCGATGTAGATCGCGATACGGTTCGTCGGCGAGAGCGGCGGCTGCATGAACATTGTCACGTTCGCGTTGAACTCGGCGGATCTCAGCGGAACAATATCGACTGTCAGTGTTTTTTTATCGATGGAAATTCTATAAAGACCCCACAATGCGCGGCAGTTACCGTTTGATGATTCGGCATGGTGGCTGGTGAATTCATCGGGGGTCGGGCAGAGCACGGGGTCTGATCCTCCGGAGTTTGAACATCCGAGAACCAGATAAGCCATTATTGCCAGAATAAAGGGCAGATAAAACCTGGAATACATTGGAAAGCCTCCTTGAATATTTGAGCGATAATGAGATAGCCAGTTTGTGATTATATAATAGCATAATTTATTCAAATGATAGTTTAAATAATA
>CBDUUJ010000319.1:0-4038 GCA_965370205.1 uncultured bacterium | reverse complement strand
ATGGTCAGAAAGTATGTTCCGATTCATTCAGGATTGCCATGTAATGGCTGACACGGGCGATTTTCGCGGCGCTTCCCACAGGCGCATTTCTTGCTTCCTCCATGCGCAGCTCAAGGAGTCCTTTTGCTTTTTTGAAGTTTCCTTTTAGCAGCAATGCTTCGATCTCAAGATCGCGTTTTCCATCCGGGGGAGGAGGAATTTCGCGAACGGATCCTGCGGGACCCTTTTTTCTCCCGAGGAATTTGCGGTATTCTTCATCCGGGAAACCAATATGGTCCATTTCCCTGCTGGTGGTCCAGAAATGACCGAAAGCAACGAGGGCGATCGCGATTATTATCAGGTAGAATACGAAACCCATTTGTGCACCCCTCTTAAGACATCGAATACTTCCAGCGGTTGCGGAGACGAATCGGAATTAATTTTAGCAAATATCCAAAGAATTAAAAAGTTCGGGAACATGGATCGCAGCAATTCGTCCAATGAAGTGATCCACATCCTTGTCACAAGCAGAGAGTCGCTGGACTTATGTTCGGTTTCTCTGCTTGTTTTTTTTTGCATAGATACGATGATGACGGGACGTCATCACGCCGGGCGACCGGAGATCGCCCCTCCATATCAGGAGATCGCCCCTCCATATTTTTTTACAGATTGGTAATTTCAGGATTTTGGTTATTTCAGGCCGATTTCTTTCAGTGCAATATCGACAATTTCCCTGCCTGTATTATCCAGAGGAACGAGTGGCAGGCGATGTCCTCCGACCGGGATGCCGATACGGTTCAGCGCGTATTTCAGCGGGATCGGATTTGTGCGGCAGAAAAGCGCCCTGAATAATGGGATCAGGGATAGGTGAATTTTTCTCGCGTTTTCGACATCGCCATTGATAAATGACTCGATCATCTCCCTGATTTTTTCCCCGACCAGATGGCTCGCGACCGAGACAACCCCGGCTCCGCCGACCGAGAGCATCGGAAGAGTGAGACCGTCATCGCCCGAATACACAGCGAATTTGTCCTCCGGTGTGAGCATTCTGATACATGCGGCCTGCTCCACACACCCCGATGCCTCCTTCACGCCGACGATATTATCGATCTCCGATAGTTTCGCGATTGTTTCAGGCTCGCAGTTCACCCCGGTTCGTCCGGGGATATTGTAGAGCAGAATAGGGATATCCACCGCTTCGGCAACCGCCCTGAAATGCGCTTCCAGACCCGCCTGAGTGGGCTTGTTGTAGTATGGATTAACGAGGAGGAGCGCGTCGGCTCCCCTGTCCGCCGCTTTTATCGACAGCTTCACGGTTTTATCGGTCGAGTTGGTTCCGGTTCCCGCCAGCAGTTTGACATCATCGGGAATTTCATCTTTGGCGAGATCGATGAGTGACAGAAGCTCATCTTCTGTAAGGGTGGGACTTTCGCCGGTGGTTCCGCCGACCAGGACAGTCTGGGTGCCGGATTCAACCAGGTGATTGATCAGCCCTTTCACGAGGTCCTCGGCGATTTTCCCGTCGTTATCGAATGGTGTGACCATCGCGGTCACAAGATTTCCAAATGGTGTAAACATGCGTGCCCCCGGAAAGGAAATGCCCGGATTGAATAATGGTTAAATAATGCAGGATTCGAGCCAAACGTGCAAGTAATGCAGAAAAAAACCCGGCAATTAAAATCGCCGGGATTAGTTTCAGGAAATAATTTGACCAGGGCGCAGCAAGCAACGCCCCTACAATTAAAAAGAACGCTTTTGCAGATATTTCTCTGTAGGGGCGACGCTTGCTGCGCCCCAAATTCTATTATAAAACCGATCTCAACGCGCTCGCGTTTGCGTTTTTGATGATTTCATACGTGCCCTCATCGAAGTTCGGGTCCGATCCGGGATCATTACCGGCTGTCAGGGTTCCGTACAATGTGCCGTCATCGGCGGTCCATTCATACATAAGCCCTGTTCCCATAAGACCTTCGCCCAATACTCCGCCGGTTTCAATTTCCGCGGTAGTCCTGGTCTCAAGCGCCGGTTGTGTTTCCCAACCCCAGCCATAGACTCCCGGCTCCACGGGGATGAAAACGATTCCCTCACCAATACCCGATAGCTGGAAAGTTATCGTCATGGTGAGAAGGAACGGGATGATCGTGTATTTCTTGGAGATGGTGTAGTCGGTGTTGATATCCATCGGGTACTGGAAATCGATCGGGGGATCGAGCGGGATATCATACAGGTCGGTTCCTTCCATCAGCTCTTCGGATGAATGGATTCCCCAGAGTCTCAGGAGATTCGCACTTTCATTGTGAGCTTCGGCCTGATGGATTTCGCTCGGTTCATCGCCAAGCGCCAGTTGTGTCTTGAAGAAATGGGTCACATTGCCGCTGAAACTGCCCGCGAAATCCGCAACTTCGGGATCGGTCGGGGATAACGCGATTCTGGTTCCGGTGTCGACGGCGGGAATGGTGGTGAAATTCCAGGGTCCGTCGGAATCGGCGTAATCGACCGGAGCGGGATTTCCGGTGGAGTAATTGTAATCGCTTCCGCCGTATTCGTATTCAACGCCAACCGTCTTGTAGGCCATGTCGTCCTGAATTGTGATGATCACTCCTCCGGCGGGCATGTGGGGCACGGGAAATCTGAACAGGCGGTAATCCGTGTAGGTTGTCGCGGAAACGGGATCGACGCCTCTCGCGTAGATCAAAATATCGGCGTGATCTCCGGTGGGAAGATTGTCATTTGAAATCGATCCCGTGAAAGTGACGTAATCCCCGTTATCCACCGGGTCGGTGAGAGTGAGGATGTCGTCCATGAGCATGGGGGCTTCCAGATAAACCTCATCGACATCCTTCTGCCAGTCGTAGACATCGATAATCAGGTCAGCCGATCCGCCCTCGTATGTGATTCCCGTACCGATCCATACATTGATATGGTACGGCTCCGGGCAGTTTGCGCGCTCGACATCGAAACTGCCGGGCACCTCGACCGGCTCGGTGGGCTTGAACCAGTTGGCGTCGACCGCGTACTGGAACAGAAGCCCCTTGTCGCCGAGACGGATCGAATAATGCCGCGCATTGGATGCACCCGCGCTGAAAGAGCCGCGACTGGCCTTGAGCATGTTGCCGACAGCCATGTCGGAAGTGAGACCGTCCGCGAAATACTTGTAACCGTTGAGAGTTGCGGTGTAGTTCGCGATCGCATCCGGAGTACTCATCTTGCCGTCGATATAGCCAGACCCGGTGTATTCGGTCGGGTTCCAGAGACGCGAGTGCCCGTCGGCATTGACCAGTTCGATATCGTTCAACCCGCCATAGAAAAGCGATTCGGAAAATCCTCCGACCGATCCATGCCCGATAAGAATTCCTCGGACATCGAATCCGGTGAATTTATCGATGGGGAACGGGTGGGTGAGGCTGATCGTGGCGTCCAGGATACCATCGACGAACGTCACCGGCGGATCGATACCGATCGCGGGACCGCCCGATTCCATGATTCCAACCACATTCATGTGAAACTGTGTAGATCGCACGGGAGTGAAGACCAGTTCGGCAGAACCGTTTCCGTCCGGGATAACCTCGACATTCCAGAATCCCCAGAGCTGCCGGGATGAATCGGCGGAAGCGGAGGCGGGATCGAGAGTAATCGGTGTGGGTTGCTTCTGACCGCATCCGAGCAGGACTGGAAGAAGAAAAATCAGAATGAGAGCTGAGCAGGTGAAGTATTTATTCATGATTAACCTTCCTGGGATTTCTTTCTTGTATTTTTGATGCGATATTATTGATTATAATTAACAATCATACAGCCTTAGGGTGGTTACTGCAAAGGAATGATCCGGTTCGGATGCGGGGACAGGCACCCGTATTTGGCTTCCGGGAATATAGCAGAATTGTACGATTATCCAAGCCAAACACGTGTGCCAGTCCCCTTGCGTGTTGCAACCTTCATTTTATTTAAAAACAACTGATGATAAATCAACAGGATCAACTCTCGTAAATATCTAATTGATGTGACAGGGCACACAATTCCGTACCGAGGGGACTGGCACACAATTCCGTACCGAGGGGACTG
>CBDUUJ010000318.1:0-4042 GCA_965370205.1 uncultured bacterium | reverse complement strand
CCGCCACCGCCCCCGCCGGCGCCGCCGTTGTCCCAGCAGCCGTTACAATTACATCCACCACCGCCGCCGCCGCCGCCACCGCCGCCATCCTGACCGGCAGTGCCGTCTTCACCATCGTATGAGAACCATATACCGCCGATGACGTAGCCGGCTCCGCTACCACCCGCGCCGTTAGAGCCGGCAGCGCCGTTACCACCGTTTTGCCCGCTCTTGCCGTTACCTCCACCGGCATAGCCTCCCGCACCGCCGTAACCGCCGAGGGGTCCCGGTGCATCATCACCGGTTTGTCCCGCACAGCTAGTGAAGAAGTTGCCGGGATATCCCCCGTCACCACCAGTTGAGCCACAGGAACTGCTTCCACCATCACCGGGATAATTATTCCATGTAGTGCACGGAGTATAATCATTCTCGAAGCCCGATCCGCCGTCACCGGCATTACCACCGTTACTGCCATTCATACCGGAGAAACCGTTAGCCCCATTACGCCCTTTGCCGCTTTTGAATTCGCAGTTCACAAAATGAAGTTCATTGCCGCAGTTCATCAGGTATACGGGAATCGAGTTCGGATTCGAGACATTGCCAAGGGAGGAGGTGAATTTCAGGTTTGCGAGAGTCGTTGGTGAGTTGATATTGCTGCCTATAACTTTAATCTGATTACCGGAGATCGTGCTTCTTTCCGTGCCGCCTTTGATATACCAGCAGGGAGTCATTTCGCAACCGCCGGTGATGTTAATTCCATCGATCAGGTTAATTGTATTCGGATCGCTGAATGATTCATCGTACATGTATATCTGGTCGTATCCTGCCGCATTCGCCTTTGTGAGAGCAACGCCAAGAGTCGCAACCGGGTCGTCTTTCGTTCCCGGATTGGCGTCATGACCGCCATAGGCTAACGGGACCGCGAAGATCGCGTCACCGTCCGGAAGCTCCCAGGTATTGACCTCAAGTGGGCCGCCATAATCGTGATACTCACCATCATATACGAACTGATACAGGTAATATGTGCCGTATTCATAATCTGTCCAGTCAACAGAAATTGATGTATCACCCTCAGGGAATTCCGTCCAGTTGTACCATGGAGGAGATGGATCATCATTGATTCCCCAGTAACGTGTCAGAGTCTGTTCATGATCGCAGTCAGATACTGTGCCTACGTTATAGCTTTTCACCTTATTGCAGTAGATATCTGTCTCACCGGTAGGGGCGGATGGTGTATCCGGATGAGAGTTGATATAGGCTACATAGTACGCTGCTCCCCAGGTCTCATCAAAACCGTCGAAATCCTTTTGGTGAATCCAGTGAGTTCCGTGTTCCTCATACCCCCAGTCGATATCAAATGTGGTGCCTGTGTAGCCGTGCAACATGCCGACACTACCGGGGTCGCTCGATGACCCGATACCCCAGTAGCGGAGTTCAGCCTGGCCTACGTCGCAATCGGAGAATGCCTCCATGTGATATGTCCTGACCGTTGAGCCGCTGGTTTGCTCACAGAGCACGCTTGTAGCGCCAGCGAATAATACCGGTGTAACGGGATACGAGTTCTGCATCACGAGAAACAGTGGTGTGCTGTAAATGATTTCCAGACCATCGTATGCATACTGGTACAGGTAGAGGATTCCAGTGGAATAACCAGTGAAATTGATGTCGACATTCTGTGTTGTGAGTAGTGTCCATCCGGTCGTTGGGGGCGAGTAGACAGTATTGATTTCCCATTTCCTGGTTATTACCTGACCATCGCAGTCGTCAACCGTTCCGAAATCATAAGAGAATGGACTGTCTGCGCAATTGACATATAACGGACCGGTCGTAACGGGGACGCTCGGTGGAGTGTTGTTGTAGGTAACCTCAAGCGATGGACTGAATGCATTACCAACCCCGTCGGAATGCCGCACAAACAGGTAGAGAACATCCGGTTGAAAGATGTCCCAGTCGACTTCGAAAAGAGTGCCGGTAAAGGAATACCAGGTACCGACCGTTAATGGGTTATCACCTAGACTGAAACCCCAGTGTGTCAGCTCATCCTGCCCGACATCGCAGTCTAAAAATGCACTCGTTGTATATTGCTTAACCAGTCCAGTAACGCAATCGACAGTGGTATCTCCGGATGGCTGTGACGGTGTATCAGGAAGCGAGTTGTTCATTGATACTTCACGAGGGTCACTGTAACTGGTCTCCCAGCCATCATTGACCTTCTGCCACAGGTAGCCATATCCGACAGGTATTCCGGTCCAGTCGACCCAGTCTGTGAGAAGTGCAAATTCATGCCAGTCGGGACCATCGGGTGGTGGTGTGCCTCCATTAGTGCTGACTGCCCAGTAGCGTGTGAGGTAATTCATGTAATCGCAGTCGAATGGTGAACCAAAATCATACTGATAAGGACCTCCGCTGCAGGATACATTAGTGGAACCAATGGGCTGATCAGGCTTTCCAGGCGCTGTATTCAGTCGATGAACGACGAAAGCATCGCCATATATCCAGCCTTCTCCCTCATTTTCATCGGCTCGAACGAATAAGTAATAATCCACATCACCATCCGGACCATTCGTGATCCAGGCCCAGTTAATAATGAACGACTCATCCGAGAAAACAATCCAGCTTATTGCTTCGCCGGGATCATTGGAGAAACTCCTTCCCCACGCGCGATCGGGTTCAGGACCTCCGTCGCAGTCCTCGATCTCCACGGTGTACTCAGCATCTGTATCTTCACAGTCGACAGGTGTGGGTCCATCGGGAATTCCAACTTCCAGATCGCCTTCCTCAACCTCAACTTCGAGGCTGTTCCAGGAAATATCTTCCCCATCATCCGCTTTCTGGATGACATACCACGTTCCGACGGCAACGCCGGTCCAGTCTACAGTGATAATCTCAGTGGCCAATGGGAATTCTGTCCATGATGCGCCGCCCGGAGGAAGAGTGTTGGTTTCGTAGATAATCCAGTAGCGATGCACATTTGCATTGAGATTGCAGTCGCTGCATGAGCCGACATCGTAATCTTCCTCGCCTCCGCAGACTATAGTGGTCTGACCCTCCGGAGCATGTTCAAGCACAGGAGGAACATTATTGTTAACAACCGCAAGAGGCGGGTCACAGATGGTTGTAGCATCTCCATCTCCCGCTTTTACGAAGAGATAGTATGGCTTGACATTATAATCTCCCCAGTTGATTTCAAATGAATTCCCTGTGAAAACATGCCAGATACTGCCGGGATTGTCGGGTTCCGTTGAGAGCGCCCAGGACTGCACGAGGTCACCGGGATCGCAGTCGGAAATATCGACCGTGTATGTTTCCGGAGTTGTGCAGTCCACATCGGTGTTACCGGATGGTGTCCCGACAACAGGTGGTGTGTTCATTTTCAATATTTTTAACGACAGAGCAGATACTACCCAGCCATGTCCATCGTCGGCTCGCGCGAACAGGTAGTATTCTCCATTGGGTGTGGATGAGAAATCCGGAGTGAAAGTGCTGCCTGTGAAAGCTATCCATTCTCCGCCTGTTGGTGTGGGTTTTTCGATTGAAAGATAATATTGGGTTGTGAGAATATCACCGATGTCGCAGTCCTCGACAACGCAGGTGTAATCAGTAACGGTATCGCAATAAACCGTATCGAGACCTGATGGTGTCGGGACCGTGGGAGGTGTATTCACACGTTCAACTTCAAGAGGGGCAGCGCATGTTGCCTCGACAACCCCATCGTTAACTTTCTGATAAAGGTAACGAATTCCGGATGTATATCCCGACCAGTCAATGACGAAAGTATCGCCGGAGAATTCCGTCCAGTCGGCTCCGGAAGGATCGGGCGTGTCCGAAATTCCCCACCATCGCGTATAGGTCTGACCGGCATCGCAATCGTCAACGATTCCCGCATCGTATTCGGTATCGGTGTCGGAACAGTCCACCAGCGCGGGACCATCGATTGTGTAAACATTCGGTTCTGAGTTTATTCGTACCACCGCAAGTGCCGGAGATATATCGTTAGTTTCATGATCGTCGGCTTCCCTGACCTGCGCCCATATACGCCAGTCGCCGATCGCGGTATTGTCCC
>CBDUUJ010000317.1:0-4042 GCA_965370205.1 uncultured bacterium | reverse complement strand
CGTTCTTATTACTGGTTATTTGTTGTGGATGCCGTTGTGTATTACACCAACAAATTTGGTGTGACAAACGGCGCCGGCGCCGACAATCTGGCGGCGTTCTTCCGCTTCGACGACCTGCTTATCAACTACGAGTCGTATAATGCAGAGCCGGTTGTGGACAGCGGTGTCACTGGTGAAGCAACCCCGCACATCTTTACACCGGAAACCTACACGGTAGTCGCGCACGATGATGATTTGGACCCGTTGGAGTATTCCTGGACGGTTACAGATACCGCCGGTCCAACTGAGCTTGTCAGCGATGATCCGGGTAACGGGGACGGGACGATCGATATCGACTGGGTTGCGATCGGTGCGTCGGTTAATGATGTACTTGACATCGACTGCGAGGTCACTGACGGCATCGCTGATCCTGTTGCCGCGACAACACTGACGGCGACGGTCGGCAACCAGGCGCCGGTCTGCAATATCGTAATTGATGCAGGCACTCCATCACCTGCCGAGGGATTTGCGCCAATACCCATGACATTCGACGCTTCCGGATCATCCGATCCGGACGGCGATCCGTTGACCTATGAATGGGACTTCGACGGTGACGATGTTTACGGTGAGGATCCGGATGACAACTACACAGGCGATCCGGATAATCCAACGCATGGCTACGCATCCAACTACTCCGGTCAGGTATGCGTGAAAGTGAGTGACACCGTTGCTGAAACGGAATGCTGCGTGAGCATTCAGGTTACTACTCATCCTTCCAAGAACCTGACTCTCCGTGCCGGCGTTGCCGTGGATGACATTGCAATTAACCATAATACCGGGGACCTCTACGTGTTCTACTATGACAACACGATCTGGAAGTACACAGCATCCAGTTACTATGCATCAGGATCCCAATGGGCTAATTCATCCAATGCAACCGGGGGGAGTAGCGCTATCGCTAAAAGACGGTTAGATATAGCTCCCAATGATTGGGTTATGGATAGTTTTTTTCGTACTAGTGACAATCGTTATTATTTCACGGTCCTTAATCCGACTGGATCTCAGTTTCAAGTATCTAGTTTTACAAGTTTTACAGAAGCCCGTATAAAGGATACTCATGCTTTCTGCGGTGTAGGCACAAACACATTTAATTGTAATGATGGTGCCGGGGAATACACTTATGGTGGTGTTTCTTTCGCGGTAATTTGTTGGGATTATGATGCCTTCCCTCCTAATCCTTACAATGAGCGCTACAGGAACAGGACCTATGACTTTGCTACTCCGGGAGATGTTGTCGCCTCCGAAACCTCCAGGACCAATGAATCCATATGGATTCTCATCGCCGGCACAGAAGGTTATAGGGCTGACAGGTACATTTGTACCGTCTTAATCTGGGCGGATTATGGACTCAACTTCGACAATTCCACTATCGGCACAGGATCTCAAACCTATGCCGATAACGGCTTCTACGATCCGTTGGATATCACCAGGAACGATGGAGACAGGCTCTTCGTTCTTGATTACCAGTCAGCCGGCGTTCCCACTGTCAAAGTCTGGGACGGCGCCAATACCACTTCGCCAACCTCCGCCGGCAGATTTGGTGATGCAACGTCCATCAACAGCGTACCGTACAGAATCGAGGGAAGCGATTTCGACGGCAATATCGTCGTACTGCACGAGGGCGCCGCATCGACCTGCAGAATCAGCATCTTTACACCTGCTGAGATGCCGTAGTTGATCTTTGCCTCCTTGATCCCTTGCGCAGTTTTTTCTCGAACTATATTTCTCAATGCCCCCGGTTTTACGGGGGCTTTTTGGTGTCCATAGTGAGCTGAGATCAACAGATTTTGAATTTTGACTTCATGAGAATCTCGCGTGTGGCCGCGCTCGCATCTCCAAAGGCATCCTTCGAGAATTTGCGTTTTGCTACGCCCTGCGGGATGCTGTGAATCCGGTTCTCCGCCAGTTTTGCGATCAATTCATCCGACAACCTGTTCCACGCAGTTTCCTCCCGTTCACTGCAAAGCCCCCGGATCTCATCGTCCGAAAAGAATCGATAATCGTTTTTATGAACGACAGCTTCAAGTGGAAGCCGGACGCTTAATCCCGGGTCCTCATCCGGATGACCGATGGTAACCATCGCCGCGTTACTTCTACTTTTTTTCTATCTTCGAATATACCCATGACGGGACAAGTGTGGCGGCGAGTTCGGCGCGGAGGGTCCAGTGTCCGAGGCTGGCGATCTCGATTCCCTTCTCAAGCGCGTGCGCGACCTCATCTTTTTCCAGACCTCCCTCGGGTCCGATCAGCGCGACGACAGTTTTATCCGGATCGAATACCCGTGGATGCTCCGTCGGGGGCACATCCTCATAGAAAAGAATCGTGTGACTCATCTGCGGAACGGCGATATCGATAAAACGAACCGGCTTGAGAATTTCCGGCAGATATGCGCCTCCGCTTAACGCGACCTCGCTTATGCACAGCCTGCGCCAGCGGTCAAGACGTTTTATCAAAATGGAATTATCGAATGGAACCTCCGACCGCGCGAAAAAGACCGGACTTATCGCGATAACCTCCATCGCGGCGGCCATCCGTATCGCGACCTCCTCGCTTCCGCCCTTCAACGGATTCAGACCGAGCGTCAGATTTACCGGGCTTCGACGTTCGACATCGATGTGTTCCTGATGCTTAAGCTCAACTGCTTTCCGGGAGATCTCCGAAATTTCCCACGAGTCGATTCCGCCTGTGCCGTCGAAAGTCTCGACCACCCCCCCGGATTTCATTCGCAGCACATGCCGGATGTAATGCGCGCTGTCGTCATCGAGCACGAGCGGGTCGGCGAGAGTTTCCTTTGGTTGATATAGGCGTGGAATGCGAATCGGGCGGCTCCTTCAACCGGGATGCGGTGTAAGTTCGCGTGCGATCAGGACCCGCGAGATGAGGTCGCTCACCGACTGGACGAGCGCGAGGTGGCGTGAGTACGGCATTCGTTGCGGGCCGAGGATTCCGAGACGTCCCCGCGCGCGCGCATGAAGGTGATAGCTTGCCACGACAAGCGCAAGCCCGTCCAGCGACGGTTCGATCATACTCGGGCTGTCGCCGCCGATAACCACGCTGACACCTTCCATGTTCGGGACCGCTTCGAGTGTCCGCTCGATATTCCTGCGGTTGTCGAGGAACGCGACCGCTCTCGCGAGAGTGTCGGGATTTTCGCCGCTTGCCTTGAGGAGGCCGGACGCGCCGTGCATCACGGTTATCGGACCCTCGCCGAGTCGCGCGTCGGTGATCAGGTCGTGCAGGGGATGAATGAAGAGATCGTACCCGCGTCCCCATTCGGCGGCATGATTGACCAGCGCCGCGAGTTCCGCCTCGCTGACCTCCGCCAGGCGACGTCCCGACAGCCTGCCGGTCAGGAGTTCGGTCAGCGCGTCAAGACGGAAACTTTGGACCGGGACGGGAAGTTTCACGAGGTGGTGATAGCTGCGACCGCTTGCGAGTTCGAGCCTGAGAAGGAGGACCTCCGGTTCGACAGGATCGAGTTTGAATCTGGCGATCTGTGCGTCCGCGAGACTCGGGCTGGTCGCGAACCCGAGGCATCCGGATTCGTCCGCGAGAATGTCGCCGGCATAGTCGAGGAGTCTTCTGAGTTCGCCTGACAGCGCCCGGCATGCGTCGAGGATTTTCCCGGTCAGCTCCGGATCGCGTGAAGCGGGTTCCAGTGAATCCACATAGACGCGGTAGGCGAGCGCGGTCGGGACTCGTCCGCTGGACGGATGCGGTTTCGTGAGATATTTCAGGCGTTCGAGACGTCCGAGTTCGAGCCGGATTGTCGATGGCGGAATGTGATCGCCCTGATTTTCGAGCGAGCGACTTAGTACCGCGCTCGACACCGGATCGCCGCTGTCGATGTAAAGAGCGACGAGGGCGATCAGTATTCGATGCGCGCGATCGGTCATATGCTGTGCGTTATCCGCCCTCGGGTAGAATTATAGCGTTAATTGGTGGGATTAAGCCATTTAATGATGAACATCAGGAAAAAATACCGTCGCACAGCACGGCAGTG
>CBDUUJ010000316.1:0-4096 GCA_965370205.1 uncultured bacterium | reverse complement strand
CCGGAGTATTTTTACACTTTTTCAACAACCACGGGACGTCCGCGCTACAGAAAAAACGTCATTATAGATACCCTCCTGCAGGATGACGGAATGTTATCCCTATTCAGGTTGCTATTCAGCAAACCACACGTGCTCGATCTCGACACTCGGAAGCACCGGAGGCCTGTCGAGAGCCGTGATCTCAAGGTCCCGAACTTCCGGCGCGACCAGAATAGTACACTCGTTCCAGAACAGGAGCAGCCACGGCGCGTCCTCGTAGGCGATCCGCTCCGCCTCGGCGTAAAGTTCCCAGCGACGATCCATGTCGGTGATTCTCCCCGCCTCATCCACCAGCCGGTCGAATTCATCGCTTTTATATCTTGTCGAGTTGCCGGGAGGTCCCCACTGATCCGAATGAAGCAGAACGAACAGGAAATTCTCCGGGTCGGGATAATCGGCGAGCCATGTTAGCTGGAAAAATGACGGCTCGCCCGCATCGACCGCTTCAAGGAAACTCGCCCACTCAAGCGGACGCAGATTGATTTCCACACCGATCCTCGCGAGATTATGCTTGATAACCTGGCAGATATCGGGCCTTGGCGGTCTCTTGTCATAATAGAGCGTAATTTCCGGAAGACCCTCGCCATCCGGATAGCCGGCCTCTGCAAGAAGCTGCCTGGCGAGTGTATCGTCGTATTCGTATCCTTCCAGACCCGCATCGTAACCGAAAATCCCCGGCGGAACGATACTGGTCGCCTCGATACCGACACCGCTCAGAACTGTATTGATGAGATAATCCCGGTCGATCGCATGACAGAACGCCTTTCTGAGTGTCGGGTTATCCTTGAACGGCGGTTTCTCGCAGTTGAATCCAAGATTGTAAACGTCCATCAGGGGACGGCTGACGATCAGTTTCGATTCCTCCTCATCGGCCATCACATCCGGGAGAAGATCGGACGGGATATCTGTATGATGGAGTTCGCCTGATCGGAACTGCTGCAGGCGTCCGATAGGTTCCGCGATTATCGAGTATCTCAGGCCGTCCACATATGGCTTCCCGTTGAAATATTCCGGATTGCTCTCAAGCAGGAGAAAATTACTGTGCTCCCATGTCCGGAGGATGAACGGACCGGTTCCGACAGTCGCGTTGGGTTCGCTTGCGAATAAATTTCCCCATTCCTCGACCGTCTCACGTGGAACGACGAACGAACTCGACATCGCCATCAAGCCAAGGAACGGCGCGAACGGCTCAGCAAGCTCGATCTGGAAAGTGAGATCGTTAAGCGCCCTGATACCTTCGACTTCATCGGTCTCGCCGTTCATGAATTCATTCGCGCCGAGAATACGATCGAGCACCCACGTTCGGGGACTTCCGGTCTCGGGATCGAGCACGCGTCTGAAAGAAAACGCGAAATCGCCTGCGGTCACCTTCCGACCGTTGTGGAAGAAAACATTATTTTTCAGACGGAATGTCCAGACCGTGCCGTCCTCGTTGGCGCTCCAGCTTTCAGCGAGAGCGGGAATGTATTCGCCCTCGGGGCTGATCTTCACAAGCCCGTCGAAAATCGAGCGGATCACCTTGTCGGAAACCGTGTCGGTGACCATCGCGGGATCCAGAGTCGGCGGGTCGGTATCCAGGGGGAATTTGTAAATTCCGCCATAGACAGGTTCATCGCCTGCGGCTTCCTGACCATTCTCACCTTCCGGCGACTGGTCTGCAATGCCGGGTGACGGACCATCGGGTCCGGACGACTCCGGGCATCCGGTTAAACCAAGAATGAAAACGACAATCAATGCAATCCAGATTTGCTTTCTCATGGGATTCTCCAGATTTGTCAGGTAATAAAAGTGATTCAATTCTATTAACGGGATTGTAGCATGTCGGGAGTAGTCATCGGAATAAATACGGGGACAGGCACTCGTTTTTAACTACCAGGACAATTACGGAATTGAACCACTATCCATGTTAAAAACGTGTGCCAGTCCCCGGTGTCAATCTCGCCATTTATTTCCGGACAATTTCCAATAGCACACCGCCTTCGATTTTCGCATATCCCCACTCCCTGTCTCCAAGTATCTGACGGACTCCACTGTCTATATATACCGGCCTGAATAATATATTCTGATTCACGAAATCCTCAAGCGCCGGCTGCAACCCGCGATTCCCGGACTCAAACACCATTCGTTCCATGTGTTCATCGCGATTTTGCACATTCTGCTTGAACCAGTCACGCAGTACCCAGTTGGACGCAAGGATGTCGATCCCATTCCGGACAGGCAATACATCACCCGATACCGGATCGGCGATTCCGCACGTGGCTCCATATGTCAACGCCCCAAGATGACCATCGGAGCTGACAATCACTATCGCGTTACCCGGAAGACCGGACAGCTCCCTGTATGCAAATGTGGCAGCGGAATTGCGAACCGGATCGGAAACATCCATGTCAACATATCGATTTCCCCCGGACATAACCATGATCACGATCACGAACGCCGCAAATATCCACGCAAGAATCCCGGACACCCGACCAAGCCGCATCCCGATCCACGCGAGACCTGCGGCAATCAGAATCGACACCATCGGCACCAGTGGATACAGGAATATTTCGTAATCCGTAACTTTGTAGCCGATAGCAAACGCAAACGTCCAGAGCATATAGATAATAATCACAGCGGCAAACGATTTCCCCCTGGAGCCTTTCCGCGACATCATCAACACGATTACTCCCGCAATAAGCAGCACGATCGCAAGCGTCCCAAAATGATCTCCCCATCGGAAAGATAACACCCGTCGAAGAAACTCATCCCATGATGTCCCGAAAACATTGCTCTGATACTGGGACGCTGTGATGTGAGCGATGAAATTATTCCAGTTCTCGGGATTTCCCCAGTCCAAACGCGGGTTCTGCATGCTTCGAATGGGAAGATACAGGTAAAGTGCCAGCCCAGGGAGCATCGCGATGATTGAATTACGAAAAATAACAAGAGGTTTATCAGGACGATTATTGATAAAGATAATTAACACAGGAATGATTATCATCGCACCCGCGATATGATGCGAGAGGATCAATCCCAGCACAAGCCCCAGACAAATCAGCGATTTCCCATTTCCGTTGAGAGTATCCTGATTTTTATTTATCAAATATTTAACGATGCAAAGCCAGACAAGCGCCTGAAGCAAAAGCGCGAGCGAATAAACCTCGCAGACAACCGCCTGCGACCACACGACCGGATTGATCGCTGCGAACCCGGCAGCCATCGCTCCCCACCATCCGGCGGTAACGCGGGATTCATTTTTCCATATCAATTGAATCGCAAAAGCCCCCGCTCTTGCGATTATTCCGACCGCGACCGCGCTGCAAATAACAGAAAAAATCACCATCGCCCGTCCGGGATCAATCCATGAAAAAAGATGGATGAAAATCCATCCGAGAATCGTGTAGAGCGGGTAGCCGGTCGGATGGCTGATACCGAATGTCGCGGCGCACGCTGCAAGCTCGCCTGAATCCTGGCTCTCATGTATCCATGTAATTGTCGGCGCGCTGGTGATGTAAAAAAGTATCCCCGCGACAAGTCCCGCGATCCATGCAGGCAGAATCGCAGGAACCCATTCTTTAAAAGAAGCTCTTATTTTTCGGTTCTTCCCGTCGATAGTGACCTCCTCTGCTTGACGCTGCAAATAACAATATGCTATTTTACCAGTCGCGTTTATACCATTCTACTACGTGGGGAGTCTATTATGGGCAAGTACCTTCATTTTGCCGCATTCGTGGCAATTGCAGCAATTATTTCAATTCTGGTTACACCCGCACAAGCTCAGTCGGGTTCATACACAATCTATTTCGAATCCGACCGCGACGGGGATATCGAAATCTACTGTCTTGACGGCGACGATGCTGTTGCGGTCACAAGCGGGGGATGCAAGCATCCAACGGTCACATCGGACGGGAGTATGCTGGCATACACCCGTATCGAGGAAACACTCTGGGGACGTTTCTGGAATGTTTTCTACCTGAAATACGGCGAGGAGCACAAGCTCAGCGCCAATGAGATCTATGTTGAGCTGGAGCCGGTTATCAGCAGCGACGGGATTTTCGCCTCCTATACCACAATG
>CBDUUJ010000315.1:0-4102 GCA_965370205.1 uncultured bacterium | reverse complement strand
GTGATCGCAGAAGACTGAAGCTTTTCAATCACTATAAAGCCGCGGGAAAGGCGATACTGTCGGATATTGATGAATTCCTCGTTGAGCTGGGCAAACTGGATGCAGGTGAGAGTGGGTAGTAGGATACAATAAGAACCATTTCACGCAATAGGAGGAAAATATGAACAAATCCATGCGATACGTTATCAAAACACTCCTTGTTATTATAATAATAAGTTGCTCATGTTCTCAACCACAAGGTAAAGAAGGCGAAGAACAGACAACCAATAGGAGATTAGAGTATACAAAACCTCCTCCAGATATCGTTTTAGAACCAGATGTGCCCAATTCTGCGGATGAAGGTCCATCTGTCGAATCAAGTCCCGAACCGGAGCTTACTATTAGCGCAGTGGAATTGCAGAACAGGATGGAGAATCAGCCTTCTGAATGGATAAACCGTCGAATAGCAGTTACAGGCATTGTATTTGACACACCAAGTGAAGTTTCCGTAGACGGACAATGTTGCTTGGCACTTTGGACTATACCGCTTCCTCAGGTTGTTAGGGACAACCCGGGAACTTGGGAATACACGACAGATGGATATGAGTTTGTTTTCTCTCCCTGTGTTTACTGTCATTTTGACGATGCTAGGATTGAGCAAGAAATAAACGATTCTCTTCGACGAGATATTGACGAAGTGTGTGTTGTCGGAACGGTGGTACGTGTCAAAGAACTTATGGGTGTCGGAGGAGTGTTCAAGAATCATCCGGTTCTCGATCATTGTATTCTTCTACTAGCTGACAGCCAGTGACTAATGACATCAATAACTAATCGTTCCACATCGTCTATAATTCTCCCATACAAAATCCACTACCGGAGTCAGACATGTTCACAGAAAATCTGCGATACATTATTCCTGTTGCCATCTTCCTGATGCTTGCGATTCCAGTCGCGCATGCCGACGAAATTGATTCGGCAGACATTGATGTTCCTCCCGAATGGGGGGACACATACACGCCTGAAGAACTCGCGGCGATTCAAAGAGCGCTATGGGCCGCGAACATGACACCCGAGGACCTGAATTTCAGGAAGGATTACGCGGAAGGTTACGAGTGCTTTCCGGCTGTCCGCGACTGGCTTGAGCACCCGATGAACATCGCCCCGGGTATGGATAGGATGATCGGGGAGATCGGGATATTTGAGGAGATGGTTACTCCCAGTCCATATTCGGAACTCTTTATGTGCGGTGCTATGTATCCGCAATTCAGCGATTATGATCCTGAGCTGGGCGAGCCGGCATTACACAGGGCTCTGGGCTTGGTCGAGATACCAGAAATGCTGGAGGAAAATCCCCCTCGTGATCAGGAATCTCTTGAAGGCTTCCTGGCTATTCTTGCCGGGATTGACCTCCCGATGAATTTCCCCGCAGATGAGCTCGAATTACTTCGTCATTACATCCCCCAACAAATAGCCTGGCATGATGTATTCGAATCTCCCTATTCTGAGGATCAGATCGAAGCCTGGGATGAAATGCTCGAGAGTCAACCCGATGATTACTTGTACAAGCTGATGTCCGGGACTGATATAGCCAAGAACATGTTTTGCCTTTGGAAGGTTTGCCCCGATCCGCGCGACTGGTTGACGGACGTTCCTCTTGATGCTTTCCCAGCGATAACTCCGGTAATAATTGAGACTGAAAAAGGACGGATCGGGATCGGTACACTATTCGATGACATCTGGGAGGGTGATTTCACAATTCTTATCGAGCCTGGCGGGGACGATCGTTACATCAATTGCAGAATCGGCGCCGCGTACGGAACTGAAAACTCGCGTTACGGCTATTTTGTCGATCTCGAGGGCGACGATGTCTACGATTGCGGCGATGTGAACATAACGCTCGGTGCGGCGATTCTCGGTGTCGCGGCGTTTTACGATCTCGGTCAGGGGAATGATCGATACACTGCGGGATCATGCTCGCTCGGCGCGGCGATGTGCGGAGTCGCGACTTTCTACGACGATGGCGGCTCTGATATCTATGAAGGAAAAGTATTCACACAGGGAGCGGCGGGATTCGGTATCGGCGTGATGGTCGATGAAAGTGTGCAACCCGCTCCCGATGTCCCCACCGACGAGGAAACCCCCGACCCGATTGACATCGGCGCGTTCGATAACGACAGATACTATGCGTGGGCGAATTCGCAGGCGTTTGCGCGAACTCTCGGTGTTGCAATATGTTCGAACGAACGCGGAAATGAAATCTATGAGGCAGGCGGAGTCTATCTTCATGCGCCGCTGTTCTCCGACCGCTACCAGTCGTTCTCGCAGGGTTTCGCGATCGGGCAGCGCGGGATCGATTACGCGGGCGGAATTGCTCTGATTGTTGACTATGACGGCAATGACCGCTATCTCGGCGATGTCTACAACCAGGGTGTCGGTTACTGGTACTCAGCCGGACTTCTCTACGACGGCGGCGGAAACGACACATACGAAATGACCCAGTACGGTCAGGGCTCGGGAATCCATCTCGCGGTCGGCGGATTGATCGATGTGGATGGAAATGACAGCTACACGATGCATGCGGGACTCGGCACGGGGGGAAGCCACGATTACGCCGCGTCCGTGCTTCACGACAGGGGCGGGAACGATCAGTATTTTGGCAATACATCCTGCAATGGCGGTTCCCTGACAAACAGCGCGGTGATTTTTATCGACCGCGAAGGCAACGACACCTACGCGGGTCGGCGTAATAGTGGGATCAATTTCGGTCGTCCCGCGCGGGGATTTACAAGTATTGGAGTATTTGTCGATCTTTCCGGTGAGGATGACTACCTCGGGATTATGGACAACGGAATGCTCTGGAGCCATACGAATGTCGGTGTCGGCTGGGACATCATCCCGCCCCCCCCGCCCGAAATCGAAGATGAATCGGAGGGTACTTCCACATCAGAAGAGGAACCGGAAATCGAGCTGCCGGAAATAATCAGCTATGACGGTGAACTTACAGAGGAAATTTTCGACGAGCTGTGGGAGATATCCATACGCTGGGAGGTCGGCGACAATCGACACATAGTTCCCCATGCGCGCGACAGGATCATCGAGTTTGGCGCGGAAGTCTTCCCGTACTTATCAGAGGAATTCGACTCAACCGCAAGCAGTCTTGCGTTGCGGGCTTTCAATTATATTCTTGGAGAGATGATCGAGGTTGATCGTGACGGAGTGCTCGAAATCCTCAGGGAAAATCTCGCGAACGATGAAAATATCCGCAAGCGTGTAGCGCTGTCGATTATCAGCACGCTGAAAACATCCGAGCTTGAAGACATGATCGCGGAAATTCTCGATGATCCCGATCCGGGAATGCAGCGTCGCGCGATCGGCGCCCTTGGAGATATTGATTCGCATTCAGCGGATGACCGGCTTCTTACGAATCTTTGCGCTATCGATGACGAAGCGCTTGTCAAGGTCAGCATGGAAACGCTTTTTAAGCTGGATGTGTATTGCTGGGATGGAATTCGTCCGCTTTTAGATCACCCGTATATCAGCGTTCGGGAGACATTGATCGGCCAACTGAAATCGCATGCTGAAAAATATGAGGCGGATTTATGCGATGAGCTTTTCTGGGTCACAGGTCTTTCATATTATGGCTACGCTCCCCCGCCGATAAGCATCCGCATGTTGCGTTCAATATTGAAAGTTTTCCGATCCGCCAAGATAGCGCCGGATTCAAGATTAATCACTGCGATATCAATTCTTCTCGAACATGACGACTGGGGAGTTCGCGCCGATGCTGTCCAGGTCGTTTATCGCTGGCGGGATATGGCGGATGATGAGATGGCAAGGGGCGGCGACCCGTCATATGCCATGGATCTGATTTTTCTGATAGAGCCGTTGATCGGGCAGGTTGAAAAAATGCACGATACGGAGTCCGATCCGTATGTTTTGTTTGTGCTGGATGAAGATTAGTTTTATTTCCGAGAAAAAAAACAATATTTTTTTGGTCGGTGAATAATTCCAATTAATTGAAATCCATTGAGAACCCGTAGAACAGCACGGCAGTGCGTCTTCATACAACCAAATGTCTGTTACAAGGACGCACGGCAGTGCGTCTTCATACAACCAAATGCCT
>CBDUUJ010000314.1:0-4112 GCA_965370205.1 uncultured bacterium | reverse complement strand
TCACAAATCCCGGACCTCCCGCGATGTCAGGTCAACTTGATGACGGATTCACCATTAATGAAATCACATCAACCTGCGATGAGTCATTTGGAACACCTCTTTATTGGGGTGAGTTTCAGGATTATTTCTGGCCCTTCATGATCGATATCGCTTTCAATCGCGACGGACTTCTGCTGTCAAACGTAAGTTCAAGTGGATATCATCTTTACGGGTTCGATGTATCGCAAAATGGGATGGTTGTTGGAACTCCAATAATCAACAATATGATCAGCGGCGGCAACCAGATCGTCAGGATTGATGTCGATGATTACACTGGAAACATCATATATGTCACCGTAAATTCAGGTAATACCCTCGTTGTCTATTCCGAAACCGGCACTCATATCCAATCGATCAGCAATCAGAATACATCCAGCCTGCAGTGCATGGATACCGACGAGGATGGCTCGATCTGGACAGTTGGGTTCTCAGGTTCCACTACTTATATCAATCATTATACATGGACCGGCTTAAACTATACATACGATACTGCTGGTTCGATAACATCGACAGAGTTGAGCGGTGGGATATCCAACAGGACATTCGACTGCGCAGTAAGTTATCACGATCGCAAACTTCTTATTGTGAACAACGGCAATGATCCTTACCATGGAATGCTGGTTTGTTACGATATATCAACAGGAGTTCCGGTCTGGGAGTACACATTGAATCAGTTCCTGCCCTATTCAATCTGCACATTTGCCAGCGGTAACTTCCGCGGCTCATGCGATATCGAGATCGATCACTCGGTCCCCGCTCTGGAACACTGCCGCGTCATTGTCACGGAATACTATTTTCTATTCGATGAAAGCGGCGCAGTGTTCATGAAACTGGATATCGACGGCACTATTCTCGATACCAAATACGATACCAGCCATTCCCATTATTCCATTGCGATTAATCCAAACTCGGATGATCCCGATGGCCATTATCTGACTGGCAACAGGACAAATTATGGCGTGGGCCAATTCAGACGATTCGACACCTACGAAGTTCCCACAGGCTGGTAAAGAAGTACCATTTTCAATCCACATACTTTCTTGGTATTCTCGTTGGGATCACGCAGAGAATTTCATACACATGCGTTCCTAAAACTTCCCCAAGTTCCTCTGCGGTTATGCGTTCCTTCCCGTCCGATCCAATCAGGGTTGCCGGTTCGCCGACGCCGATTGACAAATCATCCGGCAGCAGGATATGCACGAAGTCCATGCTAACCGCGCCGACCACCCTGCACCGCCGCCCTCTCACAAGCACCTCACGCCGACCGCTCGATTGTGTCATGAATCCATCGGCGTAACCGACCGGAAGAATCCCGACCCGGCATGATTTCGAGGATACATTTTCAAACCCGCGACCGTACCCGACCGCGTGACCGGTTCCAAGTGTCTTGATCTCGACAATTCTCGACTTCAGGCTCAGCGCCGGAGTAAGCGACATCTTTTTTGGCAGCGACGGCGACCCGTACTCCCCGTAGATCGCGATACCCGGTCTGACCCTGTCCAGTTTCAGACGGGGAAAATTAATCAGCGCGGATGAATTGGACGCGTGAAGTGTCACGCGTTTGCCAAGTTTATGCGGAGCGAGCGCTTTTTTGAAAGTATCGAACTGGATTTGCGTTATCGGGCTGTCGGCATCGTCAGCGCAGGAGTAGTGCGTGTAAACACCGTCAAGTTTCACAGATGGAAATCGCGCGAGCGCCTCCATCAGGCGGTTGAAATCGCCGGCGGGCGCTCCAAGGCGATGCATCCCGGTGTCGATTTTTATCTGGACACGCGCGGGTTTGCCGAGTTTCTCCGATGCTCCCGCAAGCGCGCGTATTTCGTGTGCCGAGATAACTGTTTGACATAATCCAGATCTGACTACCTCTTCGGCGTGGGATGGAAGCGAGTACCCGAGCACGAGGATTTTCGATCCGCGACCGCCGATCCCCGCTTTTCTCAGTTCGAGACCTTCCCCCACGCTCGCGACCGCGAATTCTTTTATTCCAATTTCTTTGAGAGCTTTCGATGTTCCGACAAGGCCGTGCCCGTACGCGTTCGCCTTTACAACCGCGATGATTTCCTGTTTTTTTGCAAGCTTCCGGATCTGCGCCACATTTCCCGCAAGCGCACTTTTCGATACTTCGATCCAGATTGCCCTGGAGAACGGCATTCTACCTGCGCCTCCGTCTTCGTTGTGTATGAGTATTTCGTCCGTATCTTTTCCTGAACTGCCTGAACGCCTGTGGCAGAAAATCGATGATATCCCCCGCGATAAGTGCCTGCCTGGTCAGCCTTCGCGCAGCGAGATCGCCCGCGAATCCATGCAGGAAAACCCCGACACACGCGATCTGGTACGGGTCCCACGCAATCGTCGGCTGACCCGCAAGCCCCGCGAGAATTCCAGTCAGCACATCCCCGCTTCCCGCGGTCGCCATGCCGGGATTTCCCGATTCCGAATTGACGGCAATCGGACATCCCGGAGTTTCCCGTGGATTCACTACAAGCGTCCGCGCGCCTTTCAGAACGATTACCGAATCGGACAATTCCGCGTATGCTTTCAATCGTTCCAGCTTGTCCTCCGGAAGATCGTGCGGCGCTGCAAGCCTTTCGAATTCACCGGGATGCGGTGTCAGTATCGGAGCGCGATCTCGACCCTTCAGCAGGGAAGGATCGTCGATAAACGCCCTGAGAGCGTCAGCATCGATAACTATCTGATGATCGTGCGTATCGGGAAATGCCTTCACAACTTCCCTCGCGAACGCAAGCGCGTCGGGATGCGTGCTGAAACCCGGACCGATAGCGAGCACATCCGCCCATTCCAGATGTTCCTTCAGATCGGAAATTCCCTCCGGCGCGAAACATCCAAGTGAATCATTCGCGGCGACCGGCGCGGTCATGATTTCAGGACCTGTCCTGCTCGCCACGATGAAATATTCACTCGCCGGCATCGCGGATACGACAAGTCCGCATCCCGATCTCAATGCCGCCCTGCTGCATAGCTCATTCGCGCCGAGCATTCCCCTGCTTCCGGCGACAACGAGAATCCTTCCGAAATCCCCCTTGTGAAGGGCGATCTCATCCGTCCTTCCTCGATCACCGGCGAAAAAACCCGCAACCGAAGCGATCTCGATTGTCTCCATCGATGCTACCGCCGGATGCGCCGCCTCATCGGGAAATCCGATATCCGCAACAATAACCTCACCCGAATATTCAACCCCGGCATCAAGATAGAGACCCGTCTTCGGAAGACCCATCGTGACCGTTGCAATTGCCGGAATTCCCGCGCCGAGATAGCTTCCGGTGGTGCCGTCGATTCCCGACGGGATATCGCATGCGACGGTCGTCCAGCCAAGATTCTGACATGCGCGGAGAAGGTCGGCGGTCAATCCCCTGATCTCGCCGCGCACTCCGGTACCGAGGAGCGCATCCACGAGCGCCGCCTCGCCTTTCACAGGCGATGTCCCGATGTCCTTCGCTATTGTGTTGAGAAATTCCAGGGCTGACACGAGATCATCCTCATTATCAATTGTCAGAACCTCGACATTTTCCGGAAGCGCGTCGAGGTTCGTTTTGCAGTCGTTCGTAAGTTCCTTTCCATTCCTGAGAAGAAGCACCTTCACCTCTCTGCCATTTTCAGAGAGGTATCTTGCGGCAACGAAACCATCGCCGCCGTTATTGCCGCGACCCGCCAGGACCACTATGATATCGGCCTGTGGAAGATTATCCAGAATCCATTCCGCGACAGACCTTCCGGCAGCCTCCATGAGCTTGAGACCCGGTATCCCCATCCCGTCTATCGCGCGCGAATCCACAGCGCGCATTTCTTCAGGTGTCAGAACTTTCATGGCTATAATTCGGTAACCTTTCCGTCCTCGCTGTAATCGCGGAACAATTCGATGGCCATTTCCGCCATCCTTCGAGCCTTCGTTTCATCCGGAGCCTCGGTCATTACCCTGATCACCGGCTCGGTCCCGGACGGTCTCACTAATAATCTACCCTTGATTTTGTCCATCTTCTCAGAAAGAGCCTGAATTTCCAGTTGCACCTTTGAATCCTCAAGCGCGGCCTTCTTGTCGCCGACCGTGATATTCA
>CBDUUJ010000313.1:0-4114 GCA_965370205.1 uncultured bacterium | reverse complement strand
AAAAAGACCACGAGCCGGAATTGTATCTGTGGGATTGTATATGCCGCCGGGCATCCTGACGAACCAGGATCTTGAGGGAATGGTTGACACGACGGATGAATGGATCGTTGGACGAACCGGCGTCCGGCAGCGTCACATAGTCCGTAACGGCGAGGTTCAGAGCGATCTCGCGATTCGCGCAAGTCGTGAGGCACTGAACAGAATCGGGTGGAATCCGCAGGACCTTGACCTGATCGTTGTCGGCACCGTTACTCCCGACACCATTTTTCCGTCGTCAGCAAATGCGCTTGCAGGCAAGCTGGGTGCAATAGGAGTGCCTTCATTCGATGTCCTTGCGGCATGTTCAGGATTCCTGTATGCGCTTTACCAGGCGGTTGTTGCGATTGAATCCGGGCGGGCAAAAAGGGCGCTTGTTGCTGGCAGCGAAATTATGTCCAGTATTGTCGACTGGAAAGATCGATCCACATGTGTTCTGTTTGGTGACGGAGCCGGTGTGGTTCTGCTTGATGCCGTCGATGAACCATATGGGGTTATAGATCTGGAGATCGGGTCGGATGGCCGCCATCCGAAACTGCTTCACATGCCCGGTGGAGGCAGCGCCCATCCTGCCACTCATGAGAGCGTGGACCAGGGATTGCATTATTTAAAAATGGAGGGGCAGGAGACATATAAAATTGCGGTCCGAACCATGTATAACGTTGCGAAAACACTACTGGACCGCAACAATGTCCCTATCAGCAAACTGGGGATGTTTATCGGTCATCAGGCCAATCTTCGGATTATAGATGCTGTGACAAAACGCCTGAAACTGAAACCGAATCAGATTTTCAATAACATTGATCACTTTGGTAATACGACGTCGGCCACAATTCCGTCGTGCATGTATGAGGCCGAAGCGCAGGGGAAAATAAAGAAAGGTGACTGGGTGCTTCTTGTGAGTTTCGGTGCCGGACTGACCTGGGGGGGAGCGCTTATTAAATGGGGTGTGGACCGGCTTCCGGCGCTTGATGCCGATATGATTGGCGATGCCGCCTCCGACTCCTATCCGGACAGTTTGAAACCCGGTCGCGACTGGCAGAGATAATGAGAAATTTCGCATGTATATTCCCGGGACAGGGATCGCAGGTTGTGGGAATGGCGGATGGCCTTCTGACGGATCCCCTTTCAGCGGATGTTTTCCGGGAAACAAATGATACTCTCGGGTTCGACCTGACAAAAATCATTACTGACGGGCCGCAGGAAGAGCTGACCCTTACAGCTAATTCCCAGCCTGCGATTCTGGCTACCTCCTTTGCGGCATGGAAACTTCTCGTGAGAGCTCTCGGTATGGGTGCCCTGCCGGTATATGTTGCAGGCCATTCGCTTGGCGAATTTACCGCTCTGGCAGCTTCGGGTGCGCTTGATCTGGGAGACGCGGTTAAGCTGGTCAGAAAGCGCGGCGAGCTTATGCAGAATGCCGTTCCCGAGGGTGAGGGCGCGATGGCGGCTCTGATAGGTGCAGGTGTGAAAAAAATTGAACAACTTCTGGAGAAGGCCGCAGAAGGTGATGTTCTCGATATCGCCAATCTCAACACTCCCGGGCAAACCGTAATAAGCGGACATGCCGCTGCCATCGACAGGGCATTGTCGATGGCGAAGGAATTCGGTGTTAAAAAAGCCGTTAAATTACGGGTCAGCGCTCCTTTTCATTCCAAATTGATGAAACCGGTAAGGGGAAAATTCGCTGAAGAGCTTGATGGTCAGAAGTTCATGACCCCTTTCTGCCCGGTAGTTCATAATGTGACTGCATGGCCGAACACAGAGCCGCGCAAGATGATCGGCTTCCTTGCGCAGCAGATCGACAATCCGGTGAGATGGGTTGAATCAATTCAATTCATGCTCGAACATGAGGTTGATATGTTTATCGAGGTCGGGCATGGGAAAGTGCTTCAGGGGCTGGTGAAGAATATCGCCGGTCGGGATTTCAAGGGCATTATTACAGGTTTCTCTTCACCGGAGGATATCGACAGGATCTCCGGGCTGATGGAAACACCGGAGGGCGATTCAGGAAATGTTTGACCTTTCCGGAAAAGTGGCGCTTGTCACAGGATCGAGCGGGTCCCTTGGGCGCCCCATCGCGAAAGCTCTTGCCGAGGCAGGCGCGGATGTCGCCTGTCATTATCACAGGAATCGCGAGTCCGCAGAGGAACTTCAGAACGGGATAAAGGCGATCGGTCGTAAGAGTGTCATTTTACAGGGCGATCTGACGAAGTCCGATGAAGCTGAACATATAGTCGAAGAGACGGTCGAACACCTCGGCGATCTGCACATTCTCATCAACAATGCCGGGATCAGTCGGGAAGCCCTGTTTATCAGGCAGCCCCCCGAGCTTGTCGAGGAAGTCCTGAGAAACAACCTGGTCAGCATGTTCAATGTAACCCGTGACGCATCGAAAATAATGGCCAAAAATCGATGGGGACGATTGATTCACATGGGAAGCGTGGTCACCTACATGGGATCAACAGCGCAGTCGGCCTATGCTGCGAGCAAGGCAGGCATTATGGGTATGAGCAGGGCGCTGGCGCGGGAATTTGGCGGACGGAATATCACATCGAATGTTATTGCCCCCGGACTTATCTCTGCGGGGATGTCCGATGAAATGAGCGAGGATAGAAAAAAAGTGCTGATGCCGGTAATCGCTCTCGGACGGATGGGTAAAGTCGAAGAGGTGGCCGGTACGGCTGTATTTCTCGCGAGCGAGGAGGCCGGGTACATTACCGGAACGGTTCTCCACGTAAACGGGGGCTTGTATATGTAGTGAATTATTTAAGCTTATTTGTAGATAAAGCAGATGAACCATGGAGGAATCCTGCATGAGACGCGTTGCTGTTACGGGTATGGGGATTGTTTCGACATTCGGAACAGACAAGGAAGAGAATCAAAAAGCATTCCGCGAAGGGAGAAGCGGCATACGCCGCATCCAGAAATGGGACCCGAGCGGAATGAAGGTCCGGATCGGCGGGGAGGTCCTGGATTTCGATCCGACCGATTACATGGAAAAGAAAGAGGCCAGGCAGCTCGATCCATACAGCCATTTTGCTGTCGCAAGCGCGAAACTGGCTATAGAGGATGCCGGTTTTAAGGAGGGCGAACTGGACAGGGATCATACCGGAGTCGTTCACGGAACCGGAATCGGAGGTCTGACAGTTTTCTGCCGCGATTATGAGCGCCTTGTAACGAAAGGTCCCGATCGTGTCAGCCCGTTCTATATCCCTCACTCCATCACCAATATAGCTGCCGGTTTAGTCGCTATTCATCACGGGCTTAAGGGTCCGAACCACGCGGTTGTCTCAGCCTGCGCGAGCGCCAATCACGCGATGGGTATCGCGTTTAAATACGTCCAGCTTGGAATGGCTCCCGTTATGATGACAGGCGGTTCCGAAGCCGCGCTCATTCCCCTTGGAGTTGCGGGTTTCCAGAACATGAAGGCTATCACCGCCGACTTCAACGATGAACCGGAGAGAGGAAGCCGTCCGTTCGACGCGAAACGGTCCGGTTTTGTTATCGGAGAGGGCGGAGCCATGCTCATTTTTGAGGATTGGGAGCATGCGGTAAATCGCGGAGCGAAAATTTATGCGGAGATCGCCGGATATGGCGCGACATGCGACGCGTTTCACATTACAGCGCCGGCTCCGGGAGGCGCCGGTGCGGTGGAAGCCATGCGGAAGGCAATCGAAGATGCCGGGCAGACAATAGATGATGTCGATTACATCAATGCACACGGTACTTCGACTCCTCCGAATGATCCGGCGGAGACCCAGGCGATAAAAACACTGTTCGGGGAACGGGCGTACGAGATTCCGGTAAGCTCGGTAAAAAGCATGGTGGGACATCTCCTGGGCGCAAGCGGCGCGATTGAACTTGCGGCGATGCTGCTTGGTATGGAAGAGGGATGGATTCCGCCTACGATCAACTATGAAAATCCCGATCCCGAGTGCGATCTGGACTATGTTCCTAATAAATCCCGTGAACATGAAGTAAAATTCGCCATATCGAATTCATTCGGCTTCGGCGGTCACAATGCCGTGCTCGCTGTTCGTAAAGCTGAGTGACCGGTTTCGGTTTATCCAAAAAT
>CBDUUJ010000312.1:0-4120 GCA_965370205.1 uncultured bacterium | reverse complement strand
TCCACCGGAAAATATCGCGATGAAATTCTGCGATCCCGATTACAGCGGTCCGCTTGGGATATCCTTCAGGGGGGATGAATGGAAGTCGCTCGATTCCCGGCCACCAGATGATGAGATCCGGCATGCGAGGAATCTTTATGACGGCGAGATCGCCAATATCGACGCCGAATTGAACCCCCTTTTCGAATGGATGCGGCAGGAGGACATGATGGAGGAAACGCTCGTTATCTTTGCATCCGACCACGGCGAGGAATTTTTTGAGCACGGCCAGTTCGAGCACGGACATACCCTTTATGACGAGCTGGTTCATATGCCGCTGCTTGTCAGCGGACCCGGATTCGATCGGGAACAGGATATCGATGCCCCGGTCGGCAATATCGATATCGTCCCGACGATTCTGAAATATCTCGACATACCGGTCCCGGACAAACTGCCGGGAATTTCCCTTCAGGATGTCATCGCGGGCGATTACGAAACCGACAGGCTGGTTTACGGCGAGGGCAACCAGCGTCACAGCACGCATCAGAAATTCGCGATTGAATTTCCGTACAAATGCATACTGGACTTTTTTACAGGCGAGGCCGGGCTTTACGACCTTGTGAACGATCCTCTTGAGACCATCGATGTCAGCAGGGAGCATCCGGAAACCACCGAATACCTCTCCGATAGGATGATCCGGGATATGCTCCCCCTCAGCACGATGTATATAATCCTGTTCGCAGGTGTTCCGGATGCCGGCGGGAACATTTTTACCGGTACATTTACAATGCCCGATGGAATAAAAAATGCGAGAGTGGTTCTGAGTACGGTTAAATCGGAAGGGGATTTTATCGACCACAATGGTGATACGATAGCATTCCAGGTTGCATGCCGTCCGGATGATCGATTCAGGATAAAAACCTATGCGATCACCCCTGAAAATCCTGAGGGTGAATTTGAAGTGTCCGTCCGCATGAACGGCGAGATACCGATCACCCGATTTTTTCCATATGGTAATTTAACTGCTGAAACAACCGGATCGGCGACCGCTGTTATCGGCGATTTTCCCTGGCCCGGTCAAATACCATCCGACGCGATGGACCGTCCGGCCGCATGTTATATTATCGGCATCCCGGGATTCCCCGGTGATCTTGAAGGGATTGAATTTGAAAACGTGGAGCTTGATCCGGAGACAAAGGAACAACTCCGCGCACTGGGATATATAAATTGAGGATTATATTTACAGGATGATAAACACGACGCGAAACAGAATCATTCAGGTGTTACTTTCACGTTTCCCGATAACTGTAACCATCCTGTTTTTTTTAATCCTCGGATGTAACCCGGTCGATCAGATTAATCCGCCTTCTCCACCTCCCGCTTCATCACTGCTGCTTCAGATACCGTACGTCGGGGATGAGACAGAAATCAGAACCCATCCGCCGCAGCCGGTCAGGATGGTCCTGAATGAAAATTCGGTGCATTCATGGCTCGACCCATCCGAAGCAATGCTCAGGTTCCCGGTCGAGATACGCGAATCAGCTCGTCTTTCATTAAGTCTGGGCGCAATAACAAGGGTTCCGATTCATATCGGCGACCTGATAATGCGTATCGAATATGTGCCGGAGGAATTGCCCCCGGAATCATCCGAATCAGCGAATGACAGACCATCTCCTCCTGTCATTGGCGAACCGGTTACACTTTTTCAGACAACGCCGGTCGAATCTCCAATGTGTTTCCAGGAATGGATCGACATTGATATCTCCCTTGATGCATTCGCGCCGGGACGGGGGGAAATCCGATTCGTGACGGACGGTCCGAAAGCGGGAGATACGGGTCTCGATCTCATGTGGGGTGAGCCGGTCATTTATCATCCGGCGGAACAGCATCACAGGCATGTACTCCTGATCGGTGTTGACACTCTCCGCAGGGATTCATTGACTCCCTACGGCGCAGCATCGGAAATTACTCCGAACCTGCAGGAACTGGCGGAGACATCGACAACATTCGATCAGGCGAGATCGCAGGCTCCGTGGACGCTGCCGTCGTTTGCGAGCATGATAACCGGAAGGCTGCCGTCCGAGATCAGCGCAATGATCTACACCGGCTATCTTCCCGAGCGCAATGTCACAATCGGCGAGCTACTCCTCACTGAAGGTTACGCAACCGCGACGATCTGCTCCAACACATGGCTGGGGAACCCGCAGTCCGGATTCCACCAGGGCATGGAGGAGATGTGGTTCCGCTATAACGCATCTGCCAGTGACTCAGTAGAAAAAACGAAGGATTTCATCGCGAGATCGAACGGTCGCGACTGGTTCTGTTTTCTTCATATCATCGACCCGCACGTTCCATACGCTCCACCGATGGAATTTGTGGAACTCTTCTGCGACCCGGCGTACACAGGGCTTAACGCATATGCCTATGGATCGGTCGAGGACTGGAAATCGGGTGAGATTACTCCTGAACCCGATGAACTCGCGCAGTCCCGAAATCTATACGACGGCGAAGTTGCATACACCGACAGAGCACTTGGAGATCTGTTCGATTATCTCGAAGAAACCGAACTCATTGATGACACACTCATTATTTTCGCCTCCGATCACGGGGAGGAATTTTTCGATCATGGAGGGTGCGAGCACGGTCACACGCAGTACGATGAACTCGTTCATATGCCTCTGATCGTGCGGGGAACGGGATTTCCACAGGGAGAGCGGTTTTCCAACCCCGTTGGCAACACGGACATCGTCCCGACCATTCTCGAATATACCGGACTGGAAATGCCGGGCAATCTTGCCGGAAACCCGCTTCAGGAAGCTGTCAGAGGAACACTCGACAATTCCAGATTGATTTTCGGCGAGGATAATTCCCGTGGAGACCCTCGGAAATTCGCGGTCGAGTGGCCATATAAATGCATCCTGAATTTTGTTACAGGCGAAGTCCGGCTGTACGATCTTGAAAATGATCCGGGTGAGACAGTGAATATCAGCGAGGAACATCCCGATCTGGTAAATCATCTCTCGACAGAAATAGTGACATCCATGCTTCCCGACCAGACCGCGTTTCATGTCTGGATCACAAGGAGCTACAGGGAAGCCATACGGGAATTCACCGGAACGATTCGCATACCCGGCGGGATCGATCATGTGAAAGCGTTCAAGCTGTCAAAAGATGATTACTACCTGGTCGAGGGTGACACTGTAACGTTCTCCATAACAAGCTCTCTTGAGATGCTCGGTCCGAACAAGCATCTCCTGATTGTGCCCGCTGGAAACGCCGATACTCTCGATGCCGAAATACTTGTCGACGGACGAGTGCAGCCGGATCGGTTTTTTCCTTACGGTTCGAGAACCCCCGAGCCATCCTGTCGCGCGGTGGTATCCGTGGATGATTTCCCGCTCGGACCCAGCCTTCCGCTTGCAATTGAGGAATATCCGGCGGGATGCTACATCTGGGGCGTGCGGGGATACGATCGCGACGACGATGAATTCTCGCTTGACGAAGAAACCGAGGAACAGCTCAGAGCGCTGGGATATATACAGTAAATGCCCTGCCAATTATCGAAATATAAATTCACACCCTCCCTGATTCGTTTCGCTGTGTTGATCGTTTTTGGGCTCCTTTTTCTATCCGCCTGCACTGCGAAAAATCCGGAGCCGGAACCACTCAGCCCGTCCGGATTTTCACTTATGGATATTGTTCCATTTATCGGGGATGAAACCGAAATACGAGAGCCTGCTCAGGAGACATCAAGACTTGTGATTGCGGAGACATCGGTCGAGGGATGGATCGCTCCTTCGATTTCATCCGACAAATCTGAAAGCATTCTCAGATTCCCGGTAACTCTGAGAGAAAACGCGCGCCTGTCATTTCAAATCGGCGTCAGCGATGATCTTCCATCGGACCTGATGGACATCTATTTCAATATCGAATACACACCCGATTCATCAGGAGTCACCTCAGAAACCCATTCCGTATACCAGACCAGTATCAGGCAAAGCACAAATCTTCCCGGGGATTGGCAAAAAATTGATATCCCCCTTACCGGATTGTCACCTGGCACCGGGGAATTGCGTCTGATCGTCAACTGCACGCAGCCAATCCCGTCAGGGTTGGAAATCCTCTGGGGCGCTCCGGCGAT
>CBDUUJ010000311.1:0-4137 GCA_965370205.1 uncultured bacterium | reverse complement strand
GAAGGTCCGGAACCTTACCCACCAGATGGCTCTATTTTAACCGGACAGTAGTGATTTGAGATCAATGAAAATCTTGTATATGTTCCTGTTGCAATCCAAAATCCAACCATTGCAGGAGGTCAATTTGGAGGCGATTGGGGAATGATTGACACCGTTAACACTTACGACGGCAATGTCTCCAGCTATACCCTTACTGAAGTCATGGCGAACTGCAACCGGTATCGTTACATCTGCGAGCCGGGACATAATAACGATGCTTTCAATGGAATGGAAGATCCCTATTCCACGAATTTTGATGATTGGTATCAATGGCCCAATCCCCCGTATGTGAAAAAATGTATCGCGATCGGTATCGGCAACGATGCAAGCGCGGTATGGGGACTTTTCAACGAAGCTGATTATGTAAGAAGATATGTCACAGATGGGAACCCATCATACAGCGACCTGACAATGACAGCCTACGCCACGACCGCACCAGTCAGTTTCGGGAATACCGGCACAGGCGACGGCAACTTCACAAATCCGTGCGACATCTCTCTCCGTCAAACGGATAACCGGATTTATGTAGTGGACCAACCCGGCGATGAACTTAGAATTCAGGCGTTTAGCAATTCTACCGGTAATTTCCTTGGCACGTCCGATGCGATCGACATCCCTGATGCTGTCTCGGTATATCGCATGGATCACAACGATTGCGACGGCCTGATCTACGTTCTCCTGAGCAATAACACGATCAGAGTTTTCAGAGACATGATGTAGTAGGTCTGTAAATACATTTCAGAGAGGTTTTATTATGCGCTGTTATGCTTTTTTTCTTTTGGTACTGCTGGGAGTAATTGCAGTTGGATGCGGCGGGCATTCAGGAAATGGAAATCCCGCTGTGCCGGGGGTCACCGATCCGGTGATCGAGTCCCGCTCCGGGAGTTCCCATGTTCTATGGGGCATGTGGGAAGTTGTTATCAATCCAACCGGCACGAATACAGCGGATGTGGAGCTTGTTCCGTTACGGGGCGCGATGTTCAATTCGAATGTGCAGAAATTCCTCACCCCGCCCGAGGCCCCGATAAATCTGCTGACATTCGACTTTCTCTCGGAAACGGATTTCCCCGCAGGATATGTGAAAGTCAATGTCGGGATCGTTCATCCGTTTGTCGGACTTGCGAAATTCCGTGGATTTGATGTCCGGTGCATTTTCATGGCGGACGCGGAAACGTATGGTTTGCATGATCCCGATATCCTCTACACAAAACCCATGCCAAACGGAACGCCGACATCCGGCGCGTACATGCTCAATCCCGACGGTTACACGAGATGGTGGAACTATCCGGAATTCACCGATCCTGCGCCGATCCTTTCATTCAAGCCGTCCGTGCTGGGAACCGATCCGGAACCGATGGCGACTCTGAATCCGTACAAGTATTTTTCGGACGAACTCGACGAGGACGATCCTGTTTCCGAGCTGCCTGTCGAGAGTCGCGGGTACTTCTCGCCAAACGGAGATATTAATTACCGTATTCATGAGATTCAGTTTCCGACCGATCCGTTGAATTTCGGGTTCAATATCGCTGTGGATGCGAGCTGGGCGCTTCCCGACCCGTCAGGGGAACCCGATTATCCCGTTGACAGCTTCCCTCCCGATGCGCAGACTCAGGAGCCATTTCACGTTAAGGGAACTCATACCGGCGGCGGCGCTTTCTATACCGACAGCGCGAGCGGCGGAACAATCGAGCTTGATGTGACCGTTTATGACTGGCAGGCGGTTGGAAATCCACCTGAAGTTCCCGATGAGATCACATCGATCTGGCTTGAGGGCGAACCGCTTGCGTCGCCGGTTGATGTTCTTCCACTCGCAACGGTTAATACGGGACCAAATGAAGCGTCCAGTGTTTTTCATGTCGAACTCGACAACTCCATGCTCGACCTGAATTCAGCGGGCGACTTTGTGCTTCTCGGAACGATTGAATCCGCCGATCCGAGCACCTACATACCGCAGATCACCGGCGGCGATAATTTCATCTACCCGGATGAAGTCCTGTCCGCCTATTTCATGATGACGGTCAATGTTATCGGCACTCCGCCTATCATTACGGTCATCCTGCCGAATGGCGGGGAATACCTCCAGGTGGGATCGTATTTCGAGATTCAGTGGTCGGGCGGGGAGATTTTCGATTCGGTAAAGCTCGAATATTCGAAGGACGATTTCGTGTCGGATGTTAATGTGATTATCGAAAGTACCGACAACACGGGAGCTTTTTTATGGGAAGACATTCCCGACGATCCATCTGAAACGGTGAAGGTCCGGGTCAGCGCGACCGGCGCCACATCGGCAAACGACGAATCGGATGATTATTTCACGATCACTAATGAAAGTCCTGTGGAGAGAATTGTCTATCGCGGCGACGGTCCTGTTCCCAATTACCATATTTATTCGATTGACCCTGAGGGATTGACGGAACCCGAACAATGGACTTTCGGAACTGAACCTGCTTTCAGGGAATGCGCGAAGCTGTCGCCGTGCGGCAAATATATCCTGTATACATTCTGCAATATGGATGTCGGCGAGATCAGGTTGATTGATGTCGTGACCAAAGAGGTAAATCTGGTTAATCCACCTGGTAAGCAGGCGATATATGGCGACTTCTCCCATGACGGCACGAAAATCGTAACAGCCGCAGCGGACATTTGGTACGGACCTTTTGAGCTGTGGGCTGTGGATTACAATGGCGATAACGCTGAGGAGTTAACCACTGACGCGGATGCATGGGGCCCGGAGTATAACTTCGACGATTCAAAAATCTATTTTATGGAATTTACCACATCACAGATTTGTATCTATGACGTTGCGACCGGATTTATTGAGCACTACACCGATAACGGTGGGTCGAACGAATCTCCGGTCGGCGACACTGTCGATGGTTCGCAAATCGCCTGGGCTACGTCCGTGGGCAGCGGATGCCGTCGGATTTATATTTCCCCCATTACCTCATGGGATCCTCCCGATTTGATAATCGAATTTGACAATTGTGTGCGCTCGCCGTGCTGGAGTCCTGACGGGAGCAGGATACTTATCGATCATGGCATGTATGACGGCAGCGAGCTTGCGATCTATGATTTATCCGATGATACATGGGCTGATATCACCGATAACGCGTGGGGCGATTACCAGGCCGACTGGGGAATCATGGTCCCGCATTGATGATGATGTGCATTGTTGATGAAGTGCATTATTGATGATGTCGCACTGATAATGATGTCGCATTGATAACAGATTCCGGGAGTATTGGTAGAACAAACTAAGTAGAACAAACTAAGTAGAACAAACTAAGGGGACACCTCTTTTCGTCTTCGAAATGCAGGTGTCCCCGTTTTTATTGACTTATTATTAACACGCTTAAACAAGTTTGAGTCGGCACCCGATGAATTATCCGGGCATTTCGGACGGCATGAATATGCTGAGAAAATAACCATCCGTGGCATTTCCGTGCAGAACGAACATCCTTCCGTCACTATCGCTGCCGTCAAGTCTCAGAGGCGTACTGCTGATGGAAATCGAGTCTCCGT
Source organism: uncultured bacterium (assembly GCA_965370205.1). GTDB lineage: Bacteria > JAJVIF01 > JAJVIF01 > JAPKYR01 > JAPKYR01 > CBDUUJ01. Next base: position 576 of record CBDUUJ010000311.1, on the reverse strand, counting down.
AATGACCGTGGGATGTTCCTCCAGTCGAGCTGCCTGTGAACACCTTGATAACCGGTTCGCCGCTTACATTATCGAGAACGTGAAATCTGCTGTCTGTGGTACGGGCAAGGTCGCAGACATCGGCGGTCCAGCAGGTGTCGCCGGTCTCCTCAGTTCCCGTACCGAAGTATAAATTGTTGTAGGTAAGGCTGTACCACGAGGAGACGCTCTGCCTTCTGAACGCTGCGCAGTAGTAATCGGGAGCTTCGAGGAACCAGAGGTCTCCATTGCCGATTCCGGTGTCCATTCCCTGAACGTACTCATAGAACAACCGGTTGATACCGGTTTCTGGACCCACTGGATAAATGTATTCGACAAAATATTTTTGTGCACCGGTATACGGAGCCGCGTATTCACTCATGTAATGACAGGAATAAGAACCAGAATCATTTATTGACCCAACGAACCATGTCAGGTCGTTTGCATCCGGTCCGGTCGTGCCGAAATTGATTGCATCTCCCCAGAAATACGGTCCGCCGGCGCTTCCCCATCCCCCTCCTACCAGCGTAGTGCCGTCAGGAGCGATAATAGTCGGTG
>CBDUUJ010000310.1:0-4140 GCA_965370205.1 uncultured bacterium | reverse complement strand
GTTATTAGCAGATAAAACCAAAGCCGCATAAATGACGAAAGTCGAGCTGACGGTCGCGGCTCTGTTACAGTCGCGGCTCTGTTACAGTCGCGGCTTTGTTACTGTCGCGGCTTTGTTACTGTCGCGGTTCGATGTCGCTCAATCATCAAACAGCGACATCGTTCCCGCCCTGTCGGTTTTCGGCGCATTCTGCGACTCTTCGAGTTCCGACTGAAGAATGAGTGTGCCATCAGGGAGGATGTGATGCAAGTCCACGCCTCCACCGGGAAGCGAACGAAGCGCCGGGCCGATCAACATCGACCGATGACATCGCCTCGGGTCGCGTTCAGCGCATAAAAGGCATCCCGTCACACCGCTTTTTTCGTCGGAGGCGAGAGTCGCGAGTTTTTCAACAGCGTTTTTAAACGAATCGCTCTCAGCGATCGAATCGAAAGCTCTCTCGGATCCTTTGAGACCGCCAAGTGAATCCCCCCGCCATTCGTAGACAATGTTCCGTTCATCGCAGGATTTACTCAGATGGTCCCTGTTGAAATGAGGAAAACGTCCCGAATACGGGACGCTGCGAACATCGATAATGTGAGTGATTCCAAACGGCGAGATGATCTCGAACAGCCGCTTTGGTTCATGGTTTGAATGCCCGACAGTGTAGAGCGGCATCATGTCGACCCGTCAGCCTACCATCCACGCCTGGCGAGAAGCTCGTCCTCGGGAATTTTCCCGATCTCAAGACCTGGCATCGCTTCTCCAAGACCGCGCGAGACCTCCGCGATCACGTCCGCGTCCATGTAATTCGTTACAGCTCTGACAATCGCGACAGCGCGCGGTGCGGGATCCTCGGATTTAAAAATTCCGCTTCCGACAAATACACTCTCCGCACCGAGCTGCATCATCAGGGACGCGTCGGCGGGGGTAGCGATCCCTCCAGCGGCGAAATTCGGTACCGGAAGCATTCCGGTCTCTGCGATCTGTTCCACGATATGAAACGGTGCGCCCATTTCTTTCGCGCGGGACATCAGCTCGGAATGCGGCATTGTTTTCAACTCGCGCATTTCCTTCTGTATGAGACGCATATGGCGAACAGCCTCGACTACATTTCCGGTTCCCGCCTCACCCTTTGTGCGGATCATCGCCGCGCCTTCGCCGATTCTTCTCAGAGCTTCGGCAAGACATGTCGCTCCACATACAAACGGAACTGCGAAGTCATGCTTCCAGATGTGATTGGCTTCATCGGCGGGAGTAAGGACCTCGCTCTCGTCGATGAAATCCACTCCGAGTGATTCCAGCACCTGCGCCTCGGCGAAGTGACCTATCCTGGCTTTCGCCATGACAGGGATGCTGACAGTTTTCTTAATGGCTTCAATGATGGCAGGGTCGGCCATTCGCGCGACACCGCCGTCGCGGCGGATGTCTGCGGGCACTCTCTCGAGCGCCATGACCGCGCATGCGCCGGCATCCTCTGCGATCTTCGCCTGCTCGTGCGTAGTGACATCCATGATCACGCCGCCCTTCAGCATCTCGGCCAGACCGACTTTTACCTGCCAGCTTCCCGTTGTTTTTCCATTATCCCGAGTTCCCCCGGACATAAAACTCAACTCCTTCCAAACCTTTTATTGATTTTTACGGCTCTCCGTAAACCCAATGAATTGTAGTCCAGACGGGACGTGAAATCAATGCGAGTTTGATGTCGGGAAATTTTCAAACGCGTTTTTTTTACTTGAAATATTTTATTAAGGGAATTTTTTAAATTTTTTTTCAAAAATTATTTTAAAAAAATTTGCTGCATGTGCACGATCTAATACTGCTATACTTTCAGAAATTTTCCCTGAGCGGAATTTTTCTCAACTTATTCATTACTCCGGGAATCCGCTCTGAAATCGCGAGATATCCTGCAAGCCGCATGAATAGCGGGTTCGCGGGAGTTGCTAAAAATACTTATTATTTACAGCAGAAAATAATTTTCATCGCGTGTTGCGCGATTAATCGCACAGAGAAAATACATCCGGATTGATTGTCCGGAATCACTGATTATAAGCGGTGTACAAAGGATTAAAAAAATCGTTATTAACGAAAAAAAAGTTTGACAACTGCGTGTACTTCTGCTATTAAAAGAATAATTAAAGGGGAGAATAAGGGCGAGGGCTTGAAAGGCGCATGAAAAGCGGGAGTCCAGAGGGTGATAGTAATATTTATTTTGACATGGTCCGGCAAACCATGTCGAAGACATTCCCCGCTTCGTTTTTACTCAACATGGCCCATGCAAAAATCCCTGACATCCATGAAGCAATCACAATTAGTTCACGGCGTGTTTTCATATCTGATACTATTTACGTAACACGTTAGCTCGCCGTAACCATGCGGCTTGCATAAAAAGACCCCGCGTGATCGTCAATGACATGATCGTGGTCGACAGGAACTGTTAGAGGGGTCATCACGACGAAAGGAGATTCAACAAATGGCCATTAAACCCAAGAAAAAGACTACTGCGAAGAAAAAGACCGTAGCCAGGAAGAAGACGACCGCCAAGAAGGCGACCGCCAGGAAAAAGACTACGGTAAGGAAGAAGGCAACTGCCAAGAGAAAGCCCGTAGCCAAGAAGAAGGCAACCGCCAGGAAGAAGACTACGGTGAAGAAAAAGGCAACCGCCAAGAGGAAGCCAGTAGCTAAGAAAAAGGCAACCGCCAAGAGAAAGCCCGTAGCCAGGAAGAAGGCGACTGCCAAGAAGAAGACTACGGTCAGGAAAAAGGCAACTGCCAAGAGAAAACCCGTAGCCAAGAAGAAGGCAACCGCCAGGAAGAAGACTACGGTCAGGAAAAAGGCAACTGCCAAGAAGAAGCCTGTAGCCAGGAAAAAGGCTACGGCTAAGAAGAAGACGACTGCGAGGAAGAAGTCTCTCAAGAAGGCTACTCCGAAGCGAACTCGTCCGAAGAGGTAATGACGATTGCCTTGATTTCTCAGGGCACCGTCGATCGATTGTACGGTTGGATCGTGAAAGGCGCCCCCCATCATTAAACGGGGGGCTCCTTCATTTTAGGAAATAAAAAAAACGACCCGTCGGGTCGCCTGACATTTATCAGCGATTTCCGATTTTATCATTCTTCGTTATCTTCAGAAGTTTCCTCATCTTCGTTATCGTTTTCAGTTTCCGAATCGTCCGATACAATTGGCTCGGATGGCGTCGTGTATGACACATCGGAAAGTGCCGTAAAGAACGGGGTATCGTGGGTCAGAAGATATTGATCGATCGACCAGTATATATCGTAAGGCAGGTATTCGCTGTAGAAGACCTGGGAATCGTTGCTGACTTCCGGGCTGACATTCTCAAATTGTGTGATCTCGATAGCATACGTTGCGTGCAGCCTCGTTCGTTTCAGTCTCCAGTCGCCAATCGTCAACCAGATAAGAAGACTTCCCCTTCCGTTCTGCCTGTCGATTTCATTCGCGGGAATTTCGAAGATCGCGAGCCTGTCGCGCCCGCCGTCAATCAGGTCCCGACCGATCCTCTGTCCACCACAGGTCGTGATAAGCTGTTGCATGCGATCCCCGCCAAGCACACCTCGGAACCATATGCTTCGGATAAAATATTCGATTCCGGGACCTGTCCACTCATCGGGCAGGTAACTTCCTTCCGCTACGTAGCCGTTTGTCCAGCCCTCCTCGATATGGAACATCGTTTCGCCGCCCATGAACCATGTCGAGCAGAACCATGTGTCGGAATCGGTGATTATTTCCGTGTCTCTGTGTGCCAGGTTACCGCTTGCGTCCTCGAGATACCACCAGCCCGTGGTTGAGACACCGTAATCCGGAGGCGGGGTGAAACCGGAACTGAACGGTATCGGGGGGAACCAGGCACTGTCAAGAAGAATGTCCGGGCAGTTGGCAAGAGTGGACGGGTCAGGCGGGTATAGGATTGTTAAGAAACCAAAGTTTGCTCCGCCGCCTGCCGGCAGCGAGTAGTAGTTCTTCCAGTCGACCATACCGGTTTCTTCGTCCACCGGAATGCTGACCACATCTTCAGTGGTTTCAGGTGTCACTTCGACCGGACCGGAACTGGAATCAATCTCCTCCTGGCTGAAAACCGGCAGCATAAGGAGAAAAACCGATATTATTGCTAAAAGATATCGCATGCGCATAACAGCAACC
>CBDUUJ010000309.1:0-4145 GCA_965370205.1 uncultured bacterium | reverse complement strand
GTAAATGTAGGGTTTATTCCTTCGCTGCCATCGAGCTCGAACCAGTCGGTATCGCCCTGGCAGACATAGCCCTCAATATAAAGATCGTCGATCTCATCCGCGAGGTATTCCTCGTCATTCGGCTCGACCTCGGATTCTCCCTCATCGACCTGCGCCTCGATCTCGATTGTATAACTGCCTGATCCGCTTGAGCTGTAGACATAGAGGTAACAAGTGCCGGGAATATATGTCGCCAGCATATCCGGCGAATCGATGCTGAGCAGCATATCGATCAGATCATCGTCACTGTAGATATCGCAATCGATATCACAGTCGTCATCATCGTAATAGAGGATGAAAAGGGGATGAAAACCCTCCTGGGCATCAAGCACGAACCAGTCGCCGTCATCATTTTTTCCACCGACCTCACCTTCGATGATAAAACCATCGATGAAATCAGCGAGGTCCATGGTGTCATTGGACTCAATCTCGTCCGGTCCTTCCTGTGCAACCGCAGGCACAAGGGCCAAAAGCAGAAGCAGGCTGGAAAGAACAGCAATTGAAATGGCATTTCTCATTGGATATTTCCTCCTCGGGTTTTTTGGAATATTAATAATATCGACCTTTGATCGTTAAGTTTTATTAAGTTTAAATATTTTCAGGGAAATAACAAGTTTCACATACCCTCCCCACACGTGATAAACTTACATTATGGCTGGAATGCGAAAATTTCTGATTCCCTGGATTCTTCCGGTTCTTGTTGTGACCATCGGATGCGCGAAACCGACGGAGGTCAATTCCAACCCGTGGCTCGTTCCATTCCAGGAACGACAGGTTTCCACTGTCAGCAGGAGCCACATGCGCGCGATGGTCCGCCTGGCCAATGTTTACAAGGATCATGGAATGGACGAGGAATACATGCATTCCATGGTTACCGCGGTAGAGATATTCGCCGGCGACAGCGGTGTCACATTCCAGCTCCTGAACGAATTCATCGACAGGATCAACATTAAAAGATCCGATAGAGCCATGCAGGAGAACGCTCTCACCGGTCTGGGCATTGACTCTCATGATATTTCAAGGGAAAATTTACCTCCGGAGTACGGAAGAGCAGAGGCCATTCAATATCTCGATACTATCGATGAACTCGAAACTCTCTACGAGGAATGCTACCGGATTTTATCATCCGCATGCGGACAGATACCGTACAACGCTGAACTTTATTATCGAACCGCGCATCTTCAGTATTTGAGAGCTGGGGAGGACGGTGACAGGGATAAATACAGGGATGCGACAGCATTTCTGAAACGCGCGATCGCCAGCGATTCCCGCCACCTTGAAAGCTACTACCTTATCGCCCTGACATACGAGCGGCTTGACGACACGGATCGCGCCATGCGTTTCTGGAGACTTTTCGAAGTAATTTATGAAATAGCGCCTGAGACACTGGGCCGGGAATTCATTACGCCGGACCGCGAGAGAATGCACAATGAAGCTCTCCGGCACCTGGAAGAACTCAGTGTGAACGCGGATCAATAGGACGACGGCATGGATATTCTTATCATGTACATGCTTATGATCATCGATCTGATCTGGACCCTCGCGCATCACGAGGATGCGGGGGAGCTTAACCCGCTTTTCGAGCGTCTTCTCTATGATAAGGAAATCCTGTTTGTTTACATAAAACTCGCGGCAAATACGACATCAGCCCTTATTGTGATATATTTACGTCCGCGCCGACCGATCATCAGCCGCGTTCTAACTGTTTTCGGCATCCTGATCTACGGGTTTGTCGTATGGCTGCACTGGTTCGTTGACGATTCACTTGCTCGCGCCGGAGAGCCACAGATGAACTGGTTATGGAGCATCATTCAGGGCGGGTAGGTTTTTTTATGGACGATAAAAATAAAAATGTGCTGAAAATCCTTGTGCCGTACGTCGTGTTCGGAATCGTTATGGCGTTCGCTATCGCGATCCTGATCTTCTGGATTTACCAGGACTTCGCGAATCCGATAACGATGTCGATCCTGATCGGAGTGCTTGTCGCGCTGGCGGTTAAACTCTTTTTCGATGCGGTCAATCGCGAAGGGCAAGGTGGCGTGTAGGCTTCTCTTTTCTTAACTATCAACTCTCCGTATACACTCGAAAGGTACACCGGAATGATGCAAATCGAACAATTCAGGAATGATCTCAATGCATTCGCGGAAAAAGTGCATTCTCTCGCCCAGGACGACCTCGGGTGTGATTGCCCCGAAGATGTCTATGAGCAGATACGAATTCTGAGGGGGGAGGCGTCGCCGGGAAAAACCGACCTTGCGTTGGTTATCGGCGAAAGGCTTCTGATTCTGTTCGGTGATTACGAAAAACTCGATCCGTTTGAATACGAGATGCCGAGGCTGATTTTATCCGGGGTTACGTATCGCAACTCGATCGGGCTGAACAGGTTTCGGCTGGTGCTGTCGGAGGATGTGAGCGGGGAGCATCGAGCCATGATTGAGGAAGAGATCGGGAAGTATGATGATAAGGTGCATGTGCATTATTTTATTTAATCATTGGCCGGCAGGATGCCGGCGGTACAGCCGGCTGGAAGCCAGCGTTACAATCATGCTGTTTTTTACAAATTAATCGGACCATCCAGCAATCCATATGCGGCTTCGTTCCAGATTTCACCAAGTGACGGGTGCGCCTGCACAACCCGCGCGAATTCCTCTGCGGTCGTTCCAAGAGAGATAGCTGTCGCGGCGGTTGAGATCAGATCGGTCGCGAATACCCCGATCGCATGAGCGCCGACAAGCTTACCGTCATCTCCGGCGGCGATCAGTTTCACGAACCCGTAACCCTCGCCGATTATCACAGCCTTCGGACATGCCGAAAACGGAAACCTGCCGACCTTTACCGAGTCGCCAAATCTTTCCCTCGCCTCCGTTTCCATCAGCCCGACACTCCCGACCTCGGGCTTTGAATAGGTTGCCCTGGGGATATTTTCCATGACCAGAGGCTTCCTGTCGATTCCCGCGATTGATTCCACCACGAAAATTCCCTCCGTCATCGCCTTGTGCGCGAGCATCAAACCGCCGACCGCATCACCGATCGCGCGCACATTGCCGACTCCTGTCCGATTGAATTCATCGACCCTGATAAATCCTTTCTCCATTGGAATGCCGATTTCCTCAAACCCGCAATCCATCGTCGCCGGGCCACGTCCAACCGACACCAGCACTTTGTCGGTCTCCACCGTGAATACATCGCCGCCGTCCCTGGGTTTCACACTCGCTGAAACTCCCGATCCGTTGATCTCGACTCTCTCCACCGAACACTGCGTATGGAGTGTGATTTTGCGACGTCTCACGATCTCCTCGTACTGAATCGATATCTCCTCATCCTCCATCGGAAGCGCGTGATCGAAAAATTCGACCATCGTTACGTCCACTCCCATTGTCGACATGATGTACGCAAACTCGCATCCGATCGCTCCAGCCCCGACAATGAGAATACTTTCCGGCAGCTCATCGAGATTGAGCGCATGTATTGATGTAATGATTTTGTCGCCGTCAATCGGGAGTGGCGGCAGCGAAACAGCGCGGGAACCCACTGCGATGACGATATGCTCCGCTGAAATTACCGTTCCATCCACATCGATTGAATCCGCGCCGGACATCCTGCCGTGACCGTTGAATATTTCTATATTGTTCTTCCGCATGAGGCCTTCGACACCCTTGCGGAGCTTGATAACACATCGATGTTTGTACTTCTGGATCGCGGTCCAGTCGGCGGAGATATCGGAAGATGTGATCCCGTAGGTTTTCCCGCCCATCGCCTCCGAGTAGACAGATGTGGAATGAATGAGCGCCTTCGATGGAATACATCCGACATTGAGACAGGTGCCGCCCATATATTTATTTTCTGCCAGCGCGACCGACATTCCGAGCTGGGATGCGCGAATCGCGGCGGTGTAGCCTCCCGGACCTCCTCCGAGGATGGCGAGATCGAATTTTTTATCAGGCATTAAAAAAATTCCTTTCAGATAATGTTTGCATAGTTTAGCAGAAAAAAGCCGGCAGGAAGAGGCTATTGAAAAAAGCACAATATTTCTCGATTTATGTCATTAGAAATTATGCCGCCCACAAACTTAATCCTGTCTCAACCAGTTTTTTAATAATCTGCGG
>CBDUUJ010000308.1:0-4167 GCA_965370205.1 uncultured bacterium | reverse complement strand
TGCCGGCTGTAACGCTGGCATCCTTGCCGGCTGTAACGCTGGCATCCTTGCCGGCAAAAAACGTGATCTAAACAATGTACTTCGATCCGCTCAATTTCATCTCAGAAAAAAAAGCAGGACGCAAACACCGTCCCCGGGATATCGCCATTTTCATAGACGGCATGGTCTCAGGTGAAATCCCCGACTACCAGGTGTCGGCATGGCTCATGGCCGTATGTTTCCAGGGACTTTCATTCCGCGAAACCCTCGCGCTCACATACGCGATGACCGATTCCGGCAATGTGTATGAATGGGATAACGACGGTCCGCCGGTTGCTGACAAGCACTCGACCGGAGGGGTCGGCGACACTGTGACGCTTATTGTCGTGCCGCTTGCCGCGGCTATGGGCATGCGCATGGGGAAACATTCGGGACGGGGACTCGGTCACACCGGCGGAACTATCGACAAGCTGGAGAGCATTCCCGGATTCGTAACAAGCCTGACGGAGAAGAAATTCAGGAGTATCGTCAACCGGATCGGATGCGCGGTCGCCGGTCAGGATGAGTCGATGACCCCGGCGGATGGAATCCTTTACACACTGCGCGATGTCACCGCGACAGTCAGCCAGGAAGCGCTGATCGCATCGAGTATCATGTCCAAAAAACTTGCGGGTGGAGCCGGGGCGATTCTCATCGATATAAAGGTCGGCAGCGGAGCATTTATGAAGGACCCTGATTCCGCGAAAAGCCTTGCCGATCTGATGATAAAAATCGGACGCGCATCGGGAAAGAAAATCAGGACCCTCGTAAGCCCCATGGATGCTCCACTCGGACGGTCGGTCGGCAATGCTCTTGAGATCGCCGAGGCAATCAGGATTCTGAAAAATGAAGCCCCCGACACCGATCCTTTAATTAACACTTCCATCGAAATCGCAGCGCGTCTTGCGTCAATATGCGGACTTGGAAAGATCCAGCACACCAGAAGCCGCGCGAAAATGCTGATCTCATCGGGAGCCGCCCTGAGCCGTTTCCGCGACATGATTAGGCTTCAGGGAGGGAACCCGGAAGTGGTCGATAATCCGCTGGAAATTCTTCCAAGATCAAAAGGAATACTGAAATTAAAAAGCCCGAGAAATGGATTTGTGAAATCATGCGATGCATTTGAGATCGGTGAGCTTGTCCGCGATCTCGGCGGCGGTCGGAAAACGAAAGGCGACACAATCGATCCCTCGGTCGGGATTGTGTTGTACAAACGACCCGGCGATCCCATAGTAAAAGGCGATACCCTGTGTGAAATCCATACCAATGGCGCGATCGGCAACACGGAAGCACTGGAACGCGCTGCATACGCTTTCAAATTTTCATCAAAAAGAAAAACCGCTCCCTGACGGTCGCGGCTCAGATACGATTAAATAAGGTAACGGGTAGAACTACATCAATAATACTCAAGGCAGGTCAACTGCAATCCGCCCGATCCAAGCGGCAAATCATCAGTTAACACATAAATCTCGAAATTCTCCGGATCGACATCCATGGCGTATGCATGTCCATTAAAGTATCCAGTATTTGTGAGAGCAAATTCCCATTCATTCCCCAGCGAGCCTGTTTTATAAATATCAAAGATCTGTACATACCATCTGGCATAATTGTTGAATGAATAGAGCACTGCTACCCAGTTATGTTCGGCATATTGCCCTGCCCCCATATAGATATCATTTGTTTTTGCAGGCAGAACATCCACATCAACGATTCTCGGAGTTTCCAGAGCCGGCCATGCCATCCCGCCGCCAAGGAGAACGTTATGATAAGTATGGATACGTTCACAGGCAAGCGGATCGCTGAAGTTGACCTTGTACACATCCAGTTCGCGGCTAAAGTGATTGATGGCTTCCTGACGGTTCTCAGCACTATAGACATGCACAGTGTAAGGATTGGATTCGCCGAATGGATCGTCATCGATACCCATAGCGGTAAAATAACGGTAACTAACGCCGAAGGGCGGCATATTTCCGGACAGATTGGCCGTACAAGGCAAAATCGCTCTCTGTACCTGCATCGGATCATTATAAGGCGCTCCGATCCTGTGCATGGATGTATGGTTCGGTTTAACGTAACCTACTATGCTGTCAAAAATGTACAGGGAATAAACCGGATCGCCCACCGCATATCCGAATCCGCCCGACACATCCCCGGCCAGTTCCAGAAATGGTGACGGATCATCAAGCGATCCCGTAAACCAGCTTATTGAATACAAACCGCCGGGTTTGTGCATATTGGTGCAGTTTTTAACGAGGTATTTCCCGGATACCACGACATCGGATGCGGAAACAACTCCAAATCCTCCTGTGGAGGCGGCATCGAACCGCACCGTGGGCTTAAGCCAACTGTTTGGATTACCGGGATATCCGGCAAGGATCGACCATTGATCGAAATCGCGATTGTATGCGATATAACGCTCATTGAGGTCATCCTTAAAGAGAAGCATCGGTTCGCCAGGCTCGATTGCCCACGGGGACTGGGGATTCCGGATCACTGTCAGGTCATATTCCGGTCCGGTCGGTGACGGGCCGGGGAAATCCATGTTCTGAAATTTGCCTTCTCTGGGCCGCCATTTCTTCATTAAATCCTCGACTGGAAGGGTTGAGACCATATAAGCTCGAACATCCTCCCCGACTATGCTCATGCTCCGGTCCTCGACAACAATGAGAAAATCGCTGCCGCCGTCTTCGGTTTTGGCATAACCGGTTTTATTGCTGAGTGTCACCGTATACCGGCTCATCTCATCAACAACCATTACCGGTGTTGTGGGATCAACTCCGATCACACCGTTAAAAAGGTCGGGCGCTTCAATAGTGATCGTTTCAATGCTGTCGAATCCCTGGTGATCGAAGACATCGAAAGTAAGCTTGGCATACCCATCCTGTGTTGTCAGGGTATTTTCATCCACAGTAAACGAGATGTTAAACGCCTCTCTCGCATTGGCCGATATATCGAAATCTGTAATCGGATTGGTCACAGGCCATTTATGCGGATAGTTCCAGCTTGCATCCACGGAATATGCAAACGTGAAAGGCTCCTGGAATTCTATATCAAGCTCATACGTTTCAACGACCTTGTGTCCGGGATAAAATAACTGCTTGTATTCATGCGTGTAAAAATACCTGAAAGGATGAAGGTTCCCCTTGATATCCATCTCGCTCGGCCAGGTCATCTTCCCGCGCTTGTAATCGAACAGACCCGGTCCCTCCTCCGCAGTCTCCCGGTTGAAATGGGTAGTGTAACCGTCCGGATTCAGGAGGTATCGTGAAGCGAGAAGCGTCTCCTCAACTCCAACCTCGTTCCTGACCGAATGGTATGGGAATTCCGTTGTTCCCGGGAAAATCGCAACTCCCCGCACATCCCGACCGACAAGATCAAGCCGATCCGTTGCGTATGGATGCCTGATCGAAATATCCACAAGCAGGTTGCCATCATCCGACCATGAGACACCTTCCACACCGATACAATTCGTACAGGCCCATCCTTCCAGCATCTGAAGAACATTGAAGTGAACATCCCCGGAACGAACCGGAACCACATCGGCGGTCATGTATCGAGGATCTATTGTTATGTTCCAGTTGCCCCAGGAATATCGTCCATCCGTCCGTTTGAAATCCTGCGCTCCCATAGTTGTGGAGTTGTCCGATTGGGAACCCGGACTGACCGGAGAATGGCCTCCACTGCAACCCATGAGGAGTAAAACGACAAGAAAAGAGATTCCTGGAGTCAGGAAAAGGAATATACTGTTTCTTGATCTACTCACAATATGCCTCCTCGGGCAATTTAATGAATCGGGCTGTAATACTTCTATTGGCCCATGACGGATACGAGCATGGAACGGGTATGCCTGATCGGATTAATCGCGCCCGACAGTCATTTACACCGGATTATCCGAAAGCAGACTGCCGGGCGTTTATTGTCTGTTTATCAATACTGAGTCACACTCAGTAGAAGAATTCGTATACCGTGCCGTAGTAATTCGTATCGGCTGCATCTCTGCAGAGCACATACACCTCGAAATACTGATGGTCAACATCCATCGCAGTCGGAATGATCGTACCTCCGCTGGTTGTAGCCTTGTTGGAGACATAGATGCTGTCGAGATTATCAACGGTAGGATTATCCGGCGACGGGTTCAGAGGATCATAG
>CBDUUJ010000307.1:0-4170 GCA_965370205.1 uncultured bacterium | reverse complement strand
TTATTGTCGCGCAGGTCAAGGTGCTTTTCTATTTTCTGAAATATCTATGGGTGGTCGTTCCGGTGAGCTGGGCGACAGGTGTATGGCTCGCGAAAGTCCGAACCGGCACCACCGATGAAATATTGTTCGCACGTCTCAGCGGAATCGCGATCAGCGCCGCTGTCTTCATGGTCCTGACCCCGCTTCTCCAGCAGAAATGGCTTCTCGCACGGGCAAACGAAGCATCCGAAGTAAACTCCAGCCTTGAGAATGTCCTGATCTCCCTCGGAGTATTCATTCTGGCGCTGATTCTTCTCCCGCTTCTTATTTTGATTTCGTCCCGCATCGTCAAAATCAAAGGCGGATTGGTTCTGGTGATTTTGTGGATTGTCGGCATGATCTTCCCATACATCCCGCCCCTTATGTTCGGACCGCCCTTGACCGGCACGCCGCCATCGGGCGCGGAGCTTTCCGGAAGGCCGTCCAATGTGATGCTCGTCTCGCTCGATACGGTCCGCTACGACGATATGGGTTTCTGCGGAAGTGAAATTGTCGAAACCCCGACTTTCGATGCGCTTGCGCGTGATGGCGTGATTTTCGATAACGCGATCACCCCCATGCCGATGACCGGTCCTGCGCATATGAGCATGCTGACCGGTCTTCAGCCCGACTCGTCAATCGGTCATGGCGTTAAATCGAACGGCATTTCTCTTCCCGACAACATCCCCACACTCGCGACAATCCTCGATGAAGCGGGATACAATACAGGCGCGATTATCGGCGGATTTCCCCTCTCAAGGCAGGCGTCCGGGATTGAGCGGGGATTCCATCATTTCCATGATGTCTTCAACGAGGGTTTCAGAGCGAGGTTCCTTCCCGATCAGGTCTGGTACCTGACGCCGGCGAAAATTCTCAAAAAGGTCTTCAACATCAGAGAAGGGCTTCCGCATGGGCGAAGGAAGATCGCCGAGGATGTCACCGATCAGGCTCTGGACTGGCTTAACAGAAATTCCGACGATCCGTTTTTCCTGTTCGTTCATTATTTCGACGCGCACTACCTGTATGCTCCTCCCGCTCCGTTCGATACAGAATATATGCCGGAATATGACGGTCCCTATAAAGACAGGGCGGTCGCGTATGTCGATCTCGTGAAAAATATCGAGTCGATGACCGAAGCCGATCACGATTACTACCGCGCTCTCTATCGCGGCGAAATTTCATACATGGATGCCCAGTTCAAACGAATCGTCGACTGGGGGAACGAGAACGGCATCTGGGATAACACGCTTCTCATCGTTGTGTCGGATCACGGCGAGGGTTTCGAGCATAATTATTATTTCAATCACACCGACCGCGTTTACGATCAGTTGATCCTTGTCCCGATGATGATTGCCGACCCCGACGTGCTGTCCAGCGGCACAGGTGGAGAGCATATTGATAGACTTGTAAATGTCAGCGATATCTATTTCACGGTGCTGGACTTCCTGAATATCGATTCTCCCGATACTCCGGACTCGATGAATCGCGGAGTTGCGGGATCGCGTTCGGGATGGGATCACAACCTGATGGGCATGACCGACGATCCGGACTCCGGCTGGAATTTTGTGCCGAGTCAATCGTATTCGTTCGCGGCACCCGGAGAACTCGCGCTGGGCCGCTTTTTCACGTTCCGGTATCCTGACTGGAAACTCATTTACGGTCCCGACGCTGAGCCGCACCTGCCGATGTACCAGTATTTCGATCTGAACGACGATCCGGAGGAAATGAATGATATCTTTCCTGGGATCAACTGGTGGGAGCATGACGCATCCAATACACCTGAGGCTCTCGCGCTGTGGGCATCGAGGCAGGGGCTGTCCGATATCGTTGGAATGGACGATGTAACCCGCGCCGAATTGAAGGCTCTGGGATATATCGACGAAGGCCCGTAGGAAACCGGGGGACGGAAACCGGGGACAGGCACATGGTTTAGGGGACTGGTTAAGGGAACTGATTAAGGGGACTGGCACATGGTTTTGACCCGTTTACTAGTGCACTTTCGGATAGTGAAAATGGGGTCAAAACCAGGTGCCTGTCCCCGCAGTTAAATGAACCGAACAAATCCAAATAACAACTATCGACATCCCGGACTCCTGCACGCGATCGAGGCTGCCATACTGTTCGGAACTCTTGGCGGACTGACAGACGCTGCCACAGTCGTTTCCCACCAGAAGAACCTCGCGTCACATTGCATTCCCGCGCTGCATTTTTTCAACGCGTCCGCGATCCTCACATCGCTCGCGATGATCCCGTGCATGATAATCGTGATGCTCGCGATCCGCCTCGTTTCAAAGTGGCGAAAATGGGATCTGACAATAAGCCTTGCGGCGCTTTATTTCGTTGCCGCTCTTCCTGCTGGTGCGCTTGTGACATGGAATATCGCGGGTGCGTTCGCTTCCAATCCTGACTCAGAGATTATTTTCACTTTCCTGAAATATGTCTGGCTTGTTATCCCGATAAGCTGGGCTTTTGGAGTATGGCTTGCGAGAATCAGAACCGGACTTGATCCTGTTGCGCTCATCGGACGGTTATCCGGATTTGTGATCGCGTTCAGCATGTATCTGGTCCTTGTTCCGATGTTCCAGGTAAGGTTCCTTACGGAATCGGGATCATCGCTTACTGAAAATATCATCATCGCGACAGTTGTGTTCATAGTTTCAGCAGTTGCATTTCCGATTGCCGCATGGATATCAACCCTGATTGCCAGACCCCGGATGGGTTTATATCTCGCAGTGATATGGATAGCGGCGCTCGCGATTCCGTTTTTCCCGACACTTGTATCCGGTCCGACAACGATTGGATCGCAGCCGTCGGGAGCGGACTTCATCGGGCGCGATGCCAATGTCGTGCTTGTCTCGATTGACACTCTTCGCAAAGATGATCTCGGTATTTACGGAAGCGATATTGTCGAAACCCCCGCGATTGATAAACTGGCGGAATCGTCGCTTGTTTTCGATAACGCGGTCACTTCGATGCCGATGACTGGTCCGGCCCATATCAGCATGCTCACCGGACTCCAGCCGGAGTGCGGAATCGGTCACGGCATTCAGAATAACGGGATTCTGGTCCCTGATGAAATCCCGACCCTTGCGACCGTTCTGGATGAATCCGGCTACCGTACCGGCGCGATCATCGGAGGGTCGCCGCTTTCGAGAGAGGCATCCGGATTACAGAAGGGTTTTCATTATTACAACGATATCTTTGAGGACAACCTGAAATCGCGGCTGTTCCCGAGTCATACATGGTCGCTTACCGTAAGCAGAATTGTCAGGAAACTGCTGTCGATGGGCGGGATAAAGTCGGCATGGTTGAAAAAGCCCGCCGACAGGGTCACCGATCAGGCTCTCCGGTGGCTTGAGGACGATCCCGACACGCCATTTTTCCTGTTCCTTCACTATTACGATCCGCACACTCCACTGGAACCTCCCGCGCCGTTCGATGAGATGTATTCGGCGGAAGTTACCGCTCAGGTCTCAAAGTTCCGTGAGAATCATCCGATATCATCCGGTTGGGCGGGGGAGTCGCCGATCCATTCTGATGAAGATCTCGCCCTGCGTCGGGCGATTTATCGAGGCGAGATCAGCTTCACGGACCGGGAACTCGGCAGGATATTCGATCACCTCAGGAACGCCGGATTGTGGGAGAACACGCTGATTATCGTTACCGCCGATCATGGCGAGGTTTTCGATCCTTACTATGTCGGGCATATCAATCGCCTGTATGAATCATCGGTCAATGTGCCGCTTATAATCAGGAATCCCGATATCGTAGAGGAATCGGATAGTGAAGTTCGAATCGATAATCTGGTAAATATCAGTGATATCTTCTTCACGATCCTTGATTTCCTGGATGTGGATTCGCCTGTGGATGCCATCGATTTACACAGCGGAATTCCCGGCACGCTTCCGGATTGGAATCATATTCTCACCGATTCGAAAGAGGATTCCGGAGATTATGGATGGTTCTATGTCCCGATGTTCACGTATGGCATCCCGACCCCCAACGAAGTCGATGTCGGACGGACTTTCGCGTTCCGGTTTTCGGATTTCAAACTGATTTACGCCCCGCAGGAAAATGATCTTCTGCCGGAATACCAGTATTTCAACCTGTCGGACGATCCAAATGAGGAGATAGACATTTTCGGGAGGACCG
>CBDUUJ010000306.1:0-4172 GCA_965370205.1 uncultured bacterium | reverse complement strand
CTACAAGTTATTAGCAGATAAAACCAAAGCCGCATAAATGACGAAAGTCGAGCGTGAGGTCGCGGTTTTTTTTTATAATCGTGTCCAGAGTTATCGCTTGCTAAAGTGAAAAAAAATCCCGGCTTAAGCCGGGATTCGATAATGTCATTTTACCTGTAACAGGAATCAGTCCGTATTTTCAATTCCGGTAACATCAACGAACCATTCACGTTCTTTTTCCATTTCTTCGCCACTTGGCTTGGTCCAGATCATGTGCATATAACGATAGAGAGTTCCCTCTATTACTGTGCCTTCATCGGTCTCGTAAACAAGCAGTTCGTATTCAACAAGCCTTTCCACCGAGTGGTTCCACATTTCCTTTGAGAATGCACGCTCACCGGAATAAAGTATTCCATTGTCTGTTACTGTTTTCGTACCCGGGATTACCCTTTTCATCTGGAAGCAGTTAAACTCTTCGAAGTTCAGTGTAAATCGTACCATTACTTCCGATTCCGTCGCATCACAATCCGAGTCTTTGATCAGAATATCACCGGTTGCTTCAACATCTTCGATACATGGAAAGTCTACAAGGTAATCCGCGTCGAACAACCTTTCGCAATCCACATCAAAACCAGGACCGGGACCGTCGCCGGGACCTCCTTCATTACCGGGACCTCCACCGGGACCGTCGCCGTCACCCCCAGGGTTACCTCCACCTGATAAATATCTTTCACCCTGCATATCAGGAGTTGTTACGTTGTTGCCGCTGCAACCCAACGTTAAAAGCATGATAAAAGCAACTGAAATGAGAATTGTAGTAATTGAGAAACGCATAGTTTTAAAACCTCCAGCGCAAGTTATATTTTTACAGCCTATTAATTATTGCTTAAACACCCCTAATTGTCAACTACTAAACTTGATTTCTGTTAACGATATTTGTTTGTGAATAATAATGATTGCACGAACTCCGGATAATCAGCTTATCCTGACTTACTGAACCGGATGTCGTTTTCCAGGTCGGATACATGTTAAAATGATTGTGGTAAATTAGATTAACTCCGGGCGGGTTGTTTCTCTCATCCCTATGGAAATGTGGGGACTCTACTAATGATAGAACGCGGCAGGATCGCCGAAATTCTGAAAGGTCCGGATCATGAGGTCCTGGACAATCTGCCGGGCATGCTGCCTGAGCTATCGCAGTCAGAACTCCTCGACCTCCTTGATCTCCTTGAACGAACCGATATTTTCAGGGATCGGCTGCCTCTCAGAATCCAGCTTTATGGAAAAATCGCTGAGCACGCGCCCCAGCCGGAACTTCGCCTTATCGCACTCACCAGGCTGCTCCGACGTCTCGGAGCACGGAAGGATGTCCCGGAGCTTGGGAAAATCCCGTCTCAAACCGATAATTTCGCGGAATATCTGGCGAAACAGGCCATCGAGCTTTGCGAGGATGAAAATCTCGCGACCGCGGTCGCTGAACTGGCTATGGCGACACTGGCCTACCGGTCGGGCGATCTCATTAATATGCATTCCACCGCCAGCCGTGGACTTGAGGCACTTTCGGAAATCGATGAATGGCTGAATCCTCCTGAAAATCCCGACCTGTGGAGCCTCGCCCTGGCGGAGACAGGCCATGAACTGACTTTCATCGCCGTGAACGCTGTATATCGCGCCGGCGATATTGCGAAAGCGAGGAATATCACGGAAAACTGGGCAAAGATTATTGAGAGCTGGGAATCGACCCTGGGCCCGCTTCCCCGTCAAAGATATCATTATTACCGTCTCGTTGGAAATCTCAGCTCTGAGGTTGGACTTCTCGAACCCGCGCTCGATGCATATTCAAAGGCGCTTGAATTTGCTCCCACACCTTACCGGAAGGCGTTCATCTGGCTTAACGAGGCACAGATCGAGCGCGAGCTGGGTCGGGATAAAGAAAGCTGGGATCATGGTGTACTGGCAATTGATGCCTTCCTGGAAAGCCCGTATCCACAGACCGCCGCCGCATGGATAGAATGGCTCGCCCTGAATGCCGATACCGGCGAAAAACAGATGATGATCGAGGACATGCGTACCCGGTTAATCAGATCAGGCGGCTTGGAGATAAACCGCGTCACACGGGCAATGACGGAGCTTTACCGTGTTCTGGCAGTCCTTCACTCAACCGACAATCCCGCAGAAATCTCTCCCACTCTCGACAAACTGATAAATGAGCTTGAATCGGCGGGGTCATGGCCGAATCTTGTGACAATTCTCGCCACCAAAGCGGTTATCGCAGGCCGAATAGATGATCGCGGGGCTATGCAGGATACGATTGACAGGGCAAGAGAGCTTATCAGTGACAAACTTGCCCCGGAAGCCCGTCCACCGGCTGAATTTCTCCTTGAAAGCGCTCACGCGCTCGCATTGAGAAATGTCGGAGCGTATGATGAAGCGTTCAATGCCCTTTTCGACAGGGCGCTTGAGGCAAGGAGTAAATATCCCGGCGGCGTGGGTCCCGATGAAAAAACCGCTCTGGAAGCGATTTACTACCTCGGCGCGCTCGCAGGATACGATCCAAACACCATAGAAAAGAAAATTCGTGATACAATTAGGATATAGGCTGAACTAATCAGGCCTTACAGAGTCAAAAAGGATACCATGATGAAATATATTCGATACATAATCGCCATTCTCACCCTGTCAGTGCTGCTCATCGGCATGGGATTTCCGGCAATGGCCGCCATTTCCGACAATCCCGCCAAGTCGATTGAGATCAGCGCGAAAGCAAAGGGGCATGAGGACCCGTGGGACCCCGGCGACGAATATGTCCCATTCGACAAATCCGGGTTCGTCGATGCCTCAAACGGCAGAATCGCGTTGAAGACAGCATCGGATGATTTCGAGCCGGATATGCTGATCGCGAAAAGGGGTGAAGATCCCTGGGACCCGGGCGATGAATCAGACAGAAAGATGGAGGTGTGGAATGCCTGATACGGCAAAAAGCCGGCACACCTCGCCTCTCGAACTGCTGATTCATGTTCTCATGGCGCCCCGGTCATCTGGTACATTCTCATGGCAGCTCGCGCCGGATCAGTTGAACAAACTCGCGGGCGATCTCCGCTGGACCATCCTGCGCAGAATTTTCCCTGAACTGAACGGCAGATCCCCTTACCGCGCACTGATTCAGAAACATGCAATACGGGTCGATTCGCTCGACAGGCCGTTCTTCCGTGATGTGCTCGAAGTAATCCGCGACCGGCACGCAAAATCGTTCGATATCAACGAAGCGAGAAACATGAACGATCTCGAACTTCTGGAGACCTTCTTCATTCCGGTTATTCTTGAGTGGGCTGAGAACGAGAGATCGACATCGGTCGCGCGCGAGCAAACTCCGAGTATCGAGGAACTTATCACGCACGAGGATTCATCCGGAAATATCTACCAGAGATTCCCAGATGAATTCGCATGGGTAATAAATAAACTCTCCCCCGATAAGGTTCCCGACCCGCCGCGCGAGATTCCCGACGATATGCGCGAGTTTGTCCATCGTATCGCATCCCAGCTCACAAAGGCGCTTCGCTCGATTCTGGACAGCGGAAAATTAGATAAATACGTCATCCTCATGGCACGTCTCGAGGACAACATCTGCACATGGGAGATGACTTTCGACTATCTCAATTCCCTCGGAATGAAACGATATGCAAGCTGGAAATCGCTGTCGGTTGTCGCGAACCGGGCATTGAAGCAGTTTGCGGACAAGCTTCCGGATGAAGTCAAAACCGCTCTCCATCAGGATGATCCCGATCTCACCCGCGAGGAAAAGCACGACCGGCTCAGGACCGCGGTAACAGCGGCGCTGGAACTCGATCCGCTCCCGACCCCGAAAGAGATCATGGCGTCGGTTAGCGGGTAATAAGAATAGTCACCAATCCAATTTTCGCGATAATATGAAACCCGGTACCCCACGCTTCAGCGTGGGTATCTAACTGGCTTTTTTTCTGTAGCGCGGACGTCCCGTCGGCTGTTGAAAAAGGCACAATATTTCTCGATTTATCGTTATTTAAAAATATGCCGCCCACAAACTCGATCCTGTCTCGACCGGTTTTTTAATAATCTGCGGGTTTGTGGGTGTCTTTTTCTGGATGATTGACGATAGAAGGGACACCCACAAACCCGATGGTTATCAGGAAATTGACCACATTAGCATCAAGTTT
>CBDUUJ010000305.1:0-4196 GCA_965370205.1 uncultured bacterium | reverse complement strand
GAAAGGCGGCGATCTTCACCTCAATCTTGAGGTTTTCGACTGGGGCGCGCTTGCAGGTGGAACTGTGACCGACGAGATCGGGGAGATCGTGTTCGATAGCCCCGGCAGCCTGATCGCATCACCCGTAACATTCGATCCCGCAACGCTGACTGCGCTTTCCGGAACGAGTGTCTCCAGCGTCTACCAGATTGATATCCCAGGCGTCAACCCGAGTGGAACAGCCGATCAGATAGTTCTTTGCAGGGTGACATCAGCGATCCACGACACTTACGACTACGGATTTGGCTCCGATGTTCCCGAAGATCCACTCGCGGCATACATGGTGTTCGATGCGCCTGTATCCGGTGAATCCCCGGCTGAAGATCCGACCGCGCTCGCGGAAGCGTGTACATGCCTCTGGATCGCTCCGGGCGGATCGGTTTCGTTTTCAGGCGCGCAGTCATTCTCTCCGAACGGCAGCATTGTCGACTGGGAATGGGATTTCGACGGAAATGGAACCTGGGACGACTCCGGCGAAACTATCAGTCACACCTACAACTCCGCCGGAGATTACTTCGTCGATCTGCGTGTAACCGACAACATCGGGCTTACGGATACTCTCGATGTGTCCGAGCAGCTTCACGTGCATATTGGCACTTACACCAATCCTGTTGCGAACGCTCATATTGTACCCACAATCGGGTTCATCAATTTCGCGGGAGATTTCGAAGGCTCCGGATCGACCGGCACTATTAATCTTTACGAATGGGACTTTGAGGGTGACTGCATATGGGATTACCAGCACGCGACTATCGGCGACACGACCCATGCGTATACTCTTCCGGGAATGTACGATGCTCTCCTGCGAGTCTCAGATCCCGGATGCGATATGGCGTCGACACCTGTCCGGATGATCGACCCGCTCGGCATTATTGAAAACGGTAATTTCTGGGACGAGGATTTTGATCCATGGGAACAGCGATTTTATGGCTCAGCGACGAAATGGATTCAACTTGAAACAAACGACACGTATAAATGGCAGGTTCATTTTCATCGCTGCTGTACAACAGACGGAGGAATGACAATGCTCGCGCAGCCCCTGGATGTTGACGTGACCGAATATGAATCACTTTACTGCAATTTCTTTTTCATGATCGATTACAGCAATTGCTGGGGAGACGGCTACATGGGGGGAGAGATGGACATGGCATTGAGAATTGTTTATGACGATGGCACCGCGTCCGCGCCCTCCTGGAAACAGGCATGGTTCGGCTGGGATACATATATTAATGATTACAACCCCTCTGGTCCTCCGGAATGGCAGTGGGACGATCCTGCAAACCTGCCATCGTATGTTGTCTTTGCAGACCGTCACGAAGCAATAGATGAGGATGTCTGGTACGAGGGTAAAACCTGTGATCTTATGGCCCTGGACCCGGCGCCAATCACAATTAAAGAGGTGCAGATCGACTCGCGGGGCTGGGATTGGGATACATACTGTGCGCTGCCCTGGTTCAGCGAGGAGTAGAGAAATAGGTTAAAGGTATAAAGAAGCGATATGGAGGGGCGATCTCCGGTCGCCCGGCGTGATGACGTCCCCGTCATCATCAACCTTACTGCATGATTGTGAAAAATCCGGTGGCGTAGCTGATGACAAGAAAGATCGGCATCAGGATGTACATCAGCACACCTGTGAAAAGCAGAATGAGAAGAATAATCGTTCCGTAGCTGTAGGTTCTCTCCCATCTCTCGGCAAGATGTTCGGGAAGAAGCCCCGCGACGATTTTCGCGCCGTCAAGCATCCCGAGCGGGATCAGGTTGAACGACGCCAGGAGGACATTCAGGAATCCGAAAATATAAAGGAATTGCAATAAGGGGACAACTATCGCGCTCTCCCTCGATACAAACGACTGCACAAGCCAGAATATCCCCACAATAATCGCCGCCAGGATCATGTTCATCAATGGTCCGGCGAACGATATCAGCATCATGTCCCTGCGTGGATGCCTCAGGTTGTACGGATTGACCGGAACCGGTTTCGCCCATCCGATACCCACGTTCATCATCGTCACTGAAACCACGAGAAAAATCAGCCCGGTCACATCGATATGCGGAATCGGGTTGACCGTCATCCTGCCCTGATCCGCCGCGGTCGAATCCCCGAGCCTGAACGCCGTAAACGCGTGCGCGAATTCATGAAATCCGGCTGATATCAGGAACGCAATTATCCATAACGGTACGTGTTGTAAATTTTCGAACATATTTTTTCAATCCTGCCGGATGAATCGAAACCCACGGATCATCAAAGCAGTCCTTCTCTCTCCAGCAGTTTCGCAAGCTTGAAGAAATCGGTCACGATATCCTGCCTGTATTTCGGCTGATGCAGGGCGGCGGCAGGATGAATCATCGGGAAGAAAATTAACCCGTCCTTACGTCTTATCGGTTTCCCATGCACCTCCGAGATTTTCATTTTCTTGCTCACCATACGCTCCAGGCCGAATCGTCCCAATGGCGCGATAATTTTCGGTTTGATAAGCGCAATCTGTGCCGCGAGATAAGGCGCACAGTTTTCCATCTCTTCAGGAAGTGGATTTCGGTTTTCCGGCGGACGGCATTTGAGAGTATTTGCAATATAGATTTTGCTTCGGGGAATACCCGCCTGCTCCATCGCTTTATCCATGAATTTACCGGCAGCCCCGACAAACGGCACTCCCTGTTTGTCTTCATCGGCTCCCGGCGCCTCCCCGATGAACATAACCTCCGCTTCAGCGGTGCCTTCGCCGAATACAGTCTGCGTACGGAGCCTGGCAAGCTCACTGCATTTTTTACAATTGGCTACTTCCTTGCGTAGCTCATCCAGAATTCCCATGCCGTGCATTATATCAGCCTTTATCATTGTCGGCATCCCCGCAGCGTCTTCTCTTATATTTTTCATCTTCGCGGAATATTTTTGACATTAGAAAAAAACCCCGGTGTCGCCCACAAGCGAGTCTTCGAGCTTGTGGGGGTCTCATCTTATGGTGACTCCCGATATCTCCAGAAATCTTCCCTCATCATCGATTTCCATCTCGATATCAACAACCACCAATGGAAAATCTATCGAATCCGATAAATCCCTCAGACGGATCGCGTCCTTGCATGTCGTTAGCACATACTCCGCACCGAGAACTTCCACTCGACGACACACTCTATCCATATCTTCTTCCGTATACGGATGATGATCCTGAAACTCGACAAATTCCGCTATCTCGCATCCAAGGCTCTCAACCGTACACCTGAAACTCAACGGATTTCCTACCCCGGCAAATGCAATCACCCGACGACCATTCAACAAATCGATCTCAATCTCCCTGCCGCTCTTCAAATCACGGACACTCCTCACAACCGTCCGGGCTGTAAATATCTCCGGTAGATTATCAATGGACCGCCTGAGTTTTTTCACTATCTCACCGACACGCGCCCGTTCAACAGCCTCGATCCGTGTCAGCAGTACCGCATCCGCTCTTTCAATAGCCCTCACAGGTTCGCGAATAAGCCCGATCCGACCGTCGGTCCGTCCAAACGGCGCAAGCATATCGATTAACACCAGGTCGAATTTTCTCTTCAGGCTTGTGTACTGGAATCCGTCATCGAGAATGATAATATCAATTTCATTATCATTCCTGTCCATTAACAACCGTGACGCCTCTATCCTGTCACGTCCGACAGCCACCGGGATTTCATCCGCAAGCAGCGACTCCGCAAGCATTCTCGCCTCGTCGCCGGAATCCATCCAGTCGAGATATATCCTTTTTCCATCCGATACAATCTCCGGCGGCGCGTTTTCTAGATCAAGCCGACCCCTGTAACCCCTCAAAACCACACCGGGATGTATGCCGGTCCCCGCGAGTACCCGCGCAAGATGCTCCACTGTCGGGGTTTTCGCTGTCCCGCCGAACGTTATATTTCCCACGGATATAACCGGTATCGGAAGCTCGACCGCACCCTCCATACAGCCCTTTACACGTCGATGGCCAACATGCGCAAACAGTGAACATAAAGAATACAGTATCGGATCGGGATAATATTCAGGGATTTTAAGAATCATACCGGATTCACAGAAATCAATTTACCACAAATAATGACATTGCAGAATGAATCCTGGACCCCCGGGGGCGCCCCCGTACGAGTTCGCGTGTAGGTGTATCTCGATTTTAACAAAAGTTTATACGCCACCC
>CBDUUJ010000304.1:0-4212 GCA_965370205.1 uncultured bacterium | reverse complement strand
ATCGAAGAAATGAACTTCCTCGCAGACGATCTGAATATACGGATCGGCGTCGCCGATGGCGATCGGGGGCTGGGGTTCGGTAATGATGGTGATGATGATCGGCTCATCGAGTGTGTCCGTGCCGCCTTCGTCGTCGGTGACCTGAAGCTGGACTTCATAGACGCCGGGTTCATCGAATGCGTGAGAAACGGTTTCGCCTACATCATCATATGTGCCGTCGCCGTCGAAATCCCATTCCCAGAGAACGATCTCCTGACCGTTGCAGTCGTTGTCATGAGATTCTGAACCGTCGAACAGGATATCATCTCCCGGATAGGGACCGGGAGAAGGAACAGCCGCTTTACCGTTCGCGGTCGGGAGAGCGTTCACGACAGGCACGGTGTCCTGGAAATCATCCTGCAGTCCGGTTTCATCTGTAACCGTGAGTGTTACCAGATGCTCTCCGGGTTCATCGAATGAGTGGTATGCAAGAGGTTCATCGGATGAGAAATCAATCACGCCGTCGTTGTCGAAGTCCCATTCATAGAGCGCGATGTCTTCATCCTCATCAACGGAGCAGCCTGCGTCGAATGTGACTTCCTCGCATGGCACAGGTTCCGGTGGTTCGAATACAAAGCACGCGGTGGGCGGGTTCGGCGCCTCGGTGATGATGATTTCGAGAGGAACATCAAGCATATCGGTCTGCAGCTCGTCATCTGTTACCCTGAGCTGCACATGGTAGGTACCCTCATCAGCATAAGCGTGATCAGGGGTCGCGCCGAGGCTGTCGAATGTCCCGTCGTTTTCCCAGTCCCATTCGTAGAGGACGATGTCGCCGCCGTCCGGGTCATAGGAAAGGGTGCCGTCGAATGTAATCGGCACACCGGTATATTCTTCGTATACGGATGCTTCAGCGATCGCAACCGGCGGCACAGGAGGCGGGGTGACTGTAATTTCGATCAACTCGTCCCCCGGATCGTCGGTGAGATCGTCCGTAGCGCCTTCGTCATCGGTAACCCTGAGGTTGATGTAGTAGACGCCTGGAGTGCTGAATGTTGTATCCGCATCCGGACCTGTCACATCGAATACACCGTCATTGTCGAGGTCCCACTCGTAAAGAGTGATCAGACCGCCGTCGGGATCGAACGAGCCGTTGTCCTGAACGTGGACATTCTCATCGATCGCCACGACCGGTGTGGTTGTGGCACCTTTGGCAACCGGATCGAAATATTCGGGTCCGCCGCCTTCCTCAACTTTGAAGGCGCCTGCCTTGGAGTCGAAGATCACGATCGTGATCCAGCCGCCGAAGATTTTAAATCCCACACGCACGCGGGTGTAGTAGATTCCATCTTCAAGGTAATTCTCAACAGTCCAGTCTCCGAAAAGACTCTGGCCGGTCGTCGGGATAGCGACGTTGTACCAGACATCCCTCGCGTCGGGACCCAGCTTATGATTGAACATATTGACCTGGGTCGCCGTGACTGTCTGTTTCTTGATTTCAAAAGGTAAGTTGTTCTGGATATCAACCCGGTATTCCATGAACTCGCCTGGTTCATAGGTGGCGAGATCGGGTGGAATGGGTAGTGGCTTATTGGTGTAGCTGACACCGATGCTGATAAGCTTAAGCCACGTGAGGTCGATAACCGCCTGGCCCTGGCGTGTCACTTCGCTTTGGCGTAGCGCACGGAGCCTGGGGGCGATGTAGTCGAGCCTGTACTCCCAACCTGTGTCGTTGATGAGCACAGTTCCCCAGGCCAGGGTCTCTTCCTCTTCAGAAATGTAGTAGAAATTTCCCAGAATCCTTTCTTCGGGTTCCGAGACAATAATGTTTGGGGTCAGGTCATTTGCCAACCCTGTAACAGAGGGACCATCCGATCCTCCCTGCGTGTCGACCGGCGGCGCAGTCGGACTGCCGCCTCCGGAACAACCAACCAGTAGAAACATAATAGTGAAAATGAGAAAACGCGCCAGATGCTGATGCATGATAACCTCCACCTGGTATTGGATTTGTGAAAATATTAGATGTGGACTGACCAAAAACCAAAGAAAATACTGATTCTTAACCAGTAACAGGGTATCAATCTATTAATTAAGTGTCAAGGTTATCACGGAGTAATGAAAGGATATTCCAGCACTTTCCTCTGTGATAATTTCTTAAAGAGATAATATCGATCTTCATCAAATGCAATGACAGTGTCCAGCGGCAAAGGTTTTTTTGAGTGTTTTACCGACGGCATGGATTCGGATATGCTTGTATATGAGTCTACATTAGCAGGATGAACGACGATATTTCCGGTGAGCATCGATTTCCAGGCAGGGTCCGGCTCATTCTCCGGCTGTGTCGGAAGACAGCACGCTGAGGTATCTCGCCAGGTACTCAAGATCATCATCGGACAGATCATGTGGTGGCATCGAGGCGTCCGGATCGACGGCCTGGGGATTGCGAATCCATTCGATCAGATCAGATTTGCTCAGACGGTCGCCAACGCCGGTCAGTACGGGTCCTGTATTGCCGCCGGGGTCGTCGCCGATTCTGTGACATTGACTGCATCCGGAATTTATCCAGACATTGAGTCCTCTGCTTATGTCGGAAATCGACACAGTGTCCTCAGGATTGTTAAGCGTCGATGCGCCGGAGCCGGTGGCGCTGTTTCCCTGTCCGTTACCCTGGTTGGAACCGGCGCCGGGACCGTCCCCGTTCGTACCGGTACCTTTATCGTTTGCACATGCTGAGAATACCGCGATAAGCAGGATCAGGATCGATATACCGGCGAGTCTTATTGGTGTCATGTTCGTCCTCCGGGATTCCTGGTAGATTTTACATATAAAATAGTCGTAATGCCAATGTAACCATCGGGGACAGGCACCCATTTTTAATCCCCGGAACAGATTGGCGGGATTGGGTTATCATTTAAGGATTTAAAAAGTGTGCCAGTCCCCTTGAAAGTGTGCCAGTCCCTTTGTAAATATGCAAATTCCCGGCTGTGACTGGTTGTCATGAATATTTAAAAGGATTAAGTGAATTTTAGTGATATTATTAAAAGGTAATAAGTCAATGGGAGGGGATATCGATGTCTCCGGAAATTCTTCTGCCTGGTAATATAAAAAACATTGAGGATATCGCCCGCTGGGGTCTGGGACAGCTTGCCCGTCCTTTTGACTCGCATTCTCTGATAAAACTTCTGCTTAACGGTGTAAAGGAAACCACCGGGAGTGCCAGGGCCGATCTGCTTCTGTATCAGTCGGATATGAACATCCTGTTTTTTTCCGATAGCGTGATCGCAGATGCCCCGGGCGAGGGCGGTGGAAAGATCAGCCTGGTCGACAGCAAAAACTCCGCTCCGGTGGAAGCGTTGTCGGGCGGACATACGGTGCTGGTTGCGGATGTTCGGGATTCCGGGCTGTTGAGCCTGTCCCCCGGTTCAAGGACTTTGCTTTCGGTGCCGGTAATATATGGCGAGCGTGTCCATGGAGTGCTCAACCTGGAGCATACGGAACCGGACGCGTTCGGTTCCGAAACAGTTCGATGGTTTGAAGCGCTGAGCAGCATTTTCGCAGTCATTCTGGAACAGAGTTATTTATCGGAGCAGGTTTTTCGGCTGAACCAGCGGCTGATCGACCAGATGACAAAGAGTGCGACGGAATCCGATCCGGGTTTCAGGGCGCATGCCGAGAGGGTTTCCGCGATAGCCGTAGCGATTGCAAAGGAATTGGACCTTGGAATATCGCTGGTGCAAACAGTCAGGGATTCAGGTTTTCTCCACGACATAGGCAAATCCGGCGTGGCTGACAATATTCTGGTCAAGCCCGGGAATCTGACAGAAGAAGAGTATGATGAAATGAAAAGGCATCCCATTCTGGGGCGGTTTCTTCTCAAGCCGCTTGGATTCCAGCCCGCGGTGATAGAGGGGGTCGTCAGCCATCATGAGCGATGGGACGGGAAGGGTTATCCTCGCGGGTTGACAGGGGAGGAGATTCCTATGGCCGGAAGGATACTCGCGGTGGCGGAGGCTTATGATGTGATGACCAGCGATCAGCCGTATCGGGAGAAGATGACCATTGAAGAGGCTGTTGAAGATATCAGGAATAATGCCGGAGAGCAGTTTGATCCCGGAGTCGTTGAAGCGCTTCTGAGGCTGGATTTGCCGACAATATAAAAAAAGGTTCTTCTTCCAGGACCGGGGAGAACTCATTGCAAGAGAAACAACCTGTAGAACTGCACGGCAGTGCGTC
>CBDUUJ010000303.1:0-4212 GCA_965370205.1 uncultured bacterium | reverse complement strand
CACCTCATTTCGTCCTCGAAATGCAGGTGTCCCCCGATTCATTCTTAATCATCTACGGAGCTATCTCCCCCACAAAGCCGACGCTGATATCTTCCTCGCGGACATCCGGCAGGCTGATCAGGTAGTGCCCGTAGCCTCTCAGTGAGGCGGACAGGTTTTCGGCGGCTTCCATAATGCTTCCCGACGCTTCATTCGGATCGAGCGAGAGCAGATAATCTTTGTATGCCTGGACATTGGCGTCGCTCATTCCGAGCAGATGAGCCGCGGCAAGCTGCTCCGATGTAAATCCCTCACGCTCAAGCCGTTCCTGACCATCCCGGTAATCATCGGGTGTGATGTAGATATCCGTAATTCCCTCCGCGCGAAGCACGGCGAGATAGGCGTCCAGGAGGTTCGCGACACGATACATCGCGTAGCCGGACTGACGCTCGTAGTAAACAACGGTCTTCGCCTGTTCATATGCCCAGTGCTGATCGCCTGCCATACTCGCGCCGCCCTGACGGTCGACCGAAATAACCGCCGCTTTGAGATATGCGCCAAGCTTCAACCCCTCGACCATAAACGCGTTAAGAGCAGCAACCCTCGCGGGCGGACCATCCTCAGGAGACTGAAGCGGTGTAAAGCTGAAATGTTCCGGTTCGATTATCCGGTCGTAGTCACTCCTGGGAGGGTCCGTGCTTAACGCGCCCGTGCAGTAATCCCAGAGAGTTATGTTGAATTCCATGAGACCACCAAAAATCGCGTTTGGAATCGCGAACCCGATCGAATTCACAGCGCTGCCGATAGGTCCCGACTGAATCCAGCTCAATTTGTCATTCATGCCGCTGAATTCATTCATCCCTTCCCGTGCGGTATGGGCTGGAGGTCGTTTTATAGGTTTATAATCCTGGATTCTCGGATCGTCCCCATAACTCCAGTCGGGGTCCTCGCTCGGACGGGGGTCTCTTCCTCCGAGCCGCTGACGTCCGCGACTCGCGGGATTCGCCGAATCGCCCGACGGATCATATGGTCGCCACCTGTCTCTCCAGTCGAAATCCGGCAGACCGGAGCCTTCCTTCCTGCTGAGCAACTCACCGGAATCCGGCGCATGCGTGACCCTCACTATCGCGTCCATCCAGACTTCCTTCGCGAGGTCCGCAGCATCACCGGATAATTCACCCGACGCGACAATTTCAACCGCCTTCGCGAATTTCCCGATCTCGACAACCATATCAACCCATTCGCTGTCACCGACCAGTCGTGTCACTTCCGCGCGATGTTCGGATGTCCAGCCCGACGAAACAAGACTCTCGACATCGAATCCCGACCATGAGGCGCTGAGAGTATCCCATGGATTCTCCGGGTCAAGGCATTCGTATGTTAGAGTCGTTCCATCCACGACCAACCGATTTCCATGCTCATCCTCCATTGATGAAATGAACTCGCGATTTTGAATTTCGATCTCGCACTTGTCCGGCACGACAATTTCGACATCGGTTGACGGGTAACCATGCGGCTCATACCGTGTGAAATAACCGTCCGGATGATACGACCATCTGTCTGCGGGAATTTCACGGTCTTCATCGGTCGACAGGGGATCGCCGGACAGAATCGCGACCGCCTCAAGTTCCTCATACGATGAATAACCGCTTGTCATCATATATCTGATTTCGGACTCCGCGCGCATAACCTGCTCGACAGCCGGAGGAACATCTATATACTGAAAAACCTCGCTCGTGAGGTCACGCGGGATGATCTCAAACGCCCCCATGTTGATCTCGCCGACCTGATCATCTGAAAGAAGCACGCGGGCGATTCCCTGCATCTCCGGATTCATGTCGCTGAGTTTCGTCCGTGCGAGAACAGCCCAGACAAGAGTCTGGATATCCCGTTGAGGAATTTCCGGATGGCTGCATGAATTCCTCAGGATATCCCGGACGATACCAGTCCACGGACCTTTCAGAGGCGCGTACAGGTAACCCTCGCCATGACCGGGACCATGGGTTCCAGCGTGAAGGCAGAAAGTCTCGATGGTCTTTCCGTACCGACCCGGCATAAGCTGATGAAATCCGTCCGCTCCCCTCGGAAGCTCGCACATGGGCATGAAATCCATATCCCCTGTGATCGGAGCGGCGGGATAACTATCGAGGAACGGAACGTCCGTGACGCAATCGTCGAAACTCGTTGTGATCGGGTCATCCTGGTCCATGCCCAGACCGAATCCGGGGAGATTGCCGAGGATGTAATCGAGGTCCTGAAAATCTTCAACGATGTCCACGATCTCATCCTCGATGTCCTCGGGATCGGGAATATCGATCGGCCATCCCGACGCGGCGTTTGTGATGAGCAGCCCCATCAGAATGGCAATCAGAGTCATACGGAAGGCGTACGCTTTCATGGAAATGTACCTCTTAATTGGGTTTAATAAGGCAATCGTAGCACAAAAAAGCCCCGGATGAAGCGGGGAAATCGGCAGTCCTGTTCAATCATCATCATACTCATCATCGTCGTCGTCGCGACCGTGCCCGATCCTGCCCCGCAGTTTAAACAGGTTATTGATAAGTTCGAGTAATTGAGTCAGTAATTTCAGGATTGTATTTGTCATACTGGTCACAAACTCAGGATTTGCGCAACAAACGTCAGTCGTTTTAGTCCTGATATTATCGATAATAACACAGGATTATCAATGCTCTGCCCTGAATGTGGAAATACGGCATCTGATACTCTCGGGAAATGCCCGATCTGTGGGTCTTCGCTCGAAATCGACAGCCTGCACCGGACATTTCCGAATCCATTTCCTGAACCGGATGATAAAGCCGAGATGCTCAAGGATCTCACGGAAAGGGATCTCACGGACAAGTATAGAAAAAAAACAGAGAAACAAAAACGGGAGCTGGTATACGCAACATTCGAAGACAGGTTTCTCGCTCATGTCTATGATGAGTTCGCACAGAGAGCCGTTGGTTTCTTCACTGCCATAGCGCTGGCATTCCTGATTATCCTGTTAAAAGCCAACACCGGTTTTGACATCCTTGAGAACAGGTTCATATTTATATCTGTTGCCTTACTCGTGTTCACCTGTATACTCTGGATCTATGAAGCCAGTGCCGTTTCATCTCCCCGGCAGGGAACGGTCGGCAAACACAAACTCGGCCTGAAAGTTACCGATACAAACGGGAACAGGATCTCATTCGCGAGAGCGAGCGTGCGATTCTGGTACAAGATTTTTTCCGGAATAATATTCTGCGTGGGTTATTTCATGATTTGCTGGACGAAAAAAAACCAGGCGCTTCATGATTTGATGGCCGATACTGTTGTGGTAAAGGAGTTCGAGTAAATTACATCCAGTATTTTAATTTGCAGATTCCTGTCAACTTACCCGAACATGTAGCGCTTTTTTACGTCCTTGATTATTTTCCAGGTGCATTTCATGCCCTGGGGGAATATCACGAGGTCGCCAACTCCCATCTCCACAGGTTCCTGTCCTTCAGGTGTTACGATCACTTCACCCTCAAGGAAGTAGCAGGTTTCTTTTTCATCATATGACCATGGAAACTCGGAGACCTCTTTCGTCCAGACCGGCCATTCGAAAACGCCGAGTTCGGAAAGGCGGTCCTCTCTCGATATTTGTTCAACCCGAATTTTTTTCATGCGATTTCTCCTATCGTTTCAATGAATCACTTCGGAAAGCCCGAGTGGTGTCAGTTTATCAGGTTCCCGGCAGCTCATCCACCGGAATCTGCCCGTCTTTTTCGATCATTTTCAGGAAAGCGTCGACAACTTTCGGATGGAATTGGCTTCCGGAGAATTTACTGAGTTCATCCGATGCCTGCTCTACAGTCAAAGCGATGCGGTAGACCCTTGTGGATGTCATCGCGTCCCAAGCGTCGGCGATCTGGATGATATAGCTCTCAATCGGGATCTCGTCGCCCTTTGTCCCGCGAGGATACCCGGTGCCGTCATAGTGCTCCTGCGATGCGGCAAGTATCGCAAGTTCCTCCTCGAGATAGCTCAGACCCCTGACAATATCCTCTGACAACTCAGCATGATACTTGATATGCTCGAATTCCTCATCGGTAAGGCGTCCGGGTTTGAACAGGACAGCCTCGCGGATACCGATCTTGCCGATATCATGAAGAAGCGCGGCTGATCGAAGCATCACGAGTCGATCCTTCGCCAGCTCCATCTCTCTTCCGCATCTGATGGAATATTCCGCAACTCTCTCGCTGTGGC
>CBDUUJ010000302.1:0-4228 GCA_965370205.1 uncultured bacterium | reverse complement strand
ATAGGCAAGGTAGAGAGGGGACACCTTTTTTTCGCAGGGCGAAAAAGAAGGTGTCCCCGGAATTTACGGAATTTAAAAAAGAAAGTGTCCCCGGAATTTTTTGGAGTTTTCGGTTGGAGGTAGAAAAAAACCCGGGATCAACCGGGCTTCATGTTTTCGTGTTCAATTGTAAATATCACTCCGGCAGGCGGACCGGCATGACCACGTATGTGTAGTTGTCGTCCGAGGGAATTCTCAGGATGCCCGGCTCAAGCGATCCGGCATACGACAGGGTTATTTTGTCATCATCAACGGTGAGGAGCGGATCGAGGAGAAATTGATAATTAAACGCGATCTTTAATTCCTCTCCCTCGCGGTCGATTGGTATTTTTACCTCGGCTTTCCCCTCGCTTTCGGCCTTGGAACTGATTACAAGGTAATCGTCATTGCTCTCCAGGACCGCCATGTCGCGACCGTCCTGCTGGCGTGCGAGAATACCCACCTGTCTGAGACCTACAATCAGCCGCTCACGATCAATTGTCAGCGTTCCGGTGATTTCCTCGGGGATGACTTTCTCGAAGTCGGGATACGGTGTATCGAGGAGATGCGTGATGATCTCGACTTCGCCACCATTACCCAGCTTGAAAAGGGCAAGATTTTCGGACAGGTGAAGCTCGAGGTCGTCCTTCCAGCCCATGCTGAGAATCCTTGCCAGCTCGTGCATGGTTTTGGACGGAATCAGCACTGCTTTCTCGCCTCCCTCGCGGGTTTCGAGTTTGTCGGATACAAGTGCGAGACGTCTGCCATCGGTCGCCACGATCTGCAGCATGCCTTCCTTCAGGTTGAGGAGTATGCCGGAGGTGTAGTTCTTCGGCATGTCTATGCTGCTTGCGAAAATGGTTCGTTTGAGATTGGTGGTGAACCGTTCTATCGGGAGTGTAAGTACCTCCTCTTCGTCGCCGACATCCGGCAGCCTTGGGTATTCGCCCCCGGGTTTCCCGACAAGGGTGAACTCGCTGCGTCCACCGCGAAGATTAATCCGCGAGACCTCATTGAACTCGAGCTCAAGATCTTCGGCGGGGATTTGCGAAACGATTTCGTTCAGGGTTTTCGCCTTTACCGCGACATTTCCCGCTTCAAGCACTTCGGCGGGAAAGCTGACTCTGATTCCCATCTCCATGTCATAACCGGTAAGCGTAACCTTGTCGCCTTCCGCTTCCATGAGCATGTAATTAAGGATAGGCAGGGTGGGTCGTGCGGCGATAGCGCGCATGGCGACCTGCAGGTGGCGTGTGAATTCCTTCAGTGATAATTTGACCTTCATCGGTGGCGAACTTCTCCTCCCGTAAAAAAATAAATAATAAAAAACCCATGCACTCTGGTTACAGGGTGATGGTGAAAATAATCTCCCAAATGGAAGGGGGTCAAATATTAGCGGAGCGGATGGGTTAAGTCAACGTGGGGATTACCTTTATTTTATTCAATAATAATTATTCGTTGATCTATTCAGGCAAGAGGCATACAGATAATGAATGCGGTTCCCTTCCCCCGCTCACTTTCCGCTGTGATGGTTCCTCCCATTGCCATAACGAGGTCTCTTGTAATGGCGAGACCCAAACCGATGCCGCTGGTTCTGCGTGTCTCATCCAGGATTACTCGGTAGAACCTGTCAAAAATCCGCTGGAGGTGTTCATCAGGGATACCGAAGCCGTTATCGGATACGGATATTGTTCCCGAATTATCCATGATTTCTGTTTTAATTGTGATATTCACGCTCTCGTCCGAATATTTAATTGCATTGTCGATCAGATTCCTCAGCACCTGGTACAAACGTGTCGGGTCGGCAATAATATCGAACTCATCGCCAATATATTCAAACTCAACCGGTTTACCATGATTCATCTGCTCGTAAATCGCGACACATTCGCTTATGCAATGTGTCGCCGAAATGGATTGCATGTTCAATTTCAGTTCGCCGCGCGCCATTCTTGAGACTAGGAGAAGGTCATCGATGAGAACCGTGAGTCTGTCCGACTGCAACCTGATAATGTTCAGGGGTTCAATTGAGTCCTCCGGTATCTCGCCAAGTGAACCGTCAAGAAGAAGGTCGGTATAGCCGACTATCGGCACAAGCAGGGCACGAAGTTCATGCGCCACCATAGAGGTAAGTTCCTGATTATATTTAAGCGCGGCGTTTAGTTCGTCGTTTTTCTTTTTAATTTCCTCACTGATACGGGCGCGTGTGATAGCGCCTCCGATCCTGTTGGCGATGGCTTCAATGGCATAACGCGAGTGGGAAGGAATTTCACTCTCAGAGTGTGAAGCGACATGAAGACACGCGATCACCCGATCCTCAAATTTAACAGGTACAATGGCGATGACTTGCAAACCTTCAACAATCTGAGCATTGTCTTTGGGCACGTCTATCTCATTGTACTGTGTGTAAAACGGTTCGCCGATTTTAACAATGTTTGCACTGGGTGAGCTTGCTTCGTAATGGGATACGGTATTGATGAAATCATCGGACAGCCCCGTGTGATGGGTGATATTAATATCTCCAGAACTCTCATCGACGAGATAAATTCCACCGCAGTCGAGTCCGGACACGGCGATGGCAGCATCAAGACAGAGTCTGAGAGTTTCATCCAGACCGCTTATTGCGCCAAGCGCAACTCCGAGGTCACGCTGGATTACAGTAAGCTCTTCTGATCGTTTTCGACTGGTGATGTCAAAACCGACTGTCCAGTTTGACCAGCCCTTTATCGGGAAGTTCGCGGAGATACTTGACCAGGCGATTATCCGTTCGCTGCCATCCCTGCATGCGACTTCCACCTCCCGGTCGCGGTAGTTCTCCCCGTTTTTTTTCCAGTCCTGTGCTATTTTTTCGAGATAATCAGGATCCGGGTATAGCAGGTTCAGAACATCCGGATTTCCCACCATCTCATCGGCGGAATAACCAGTGACACGTTCGCACTCATGGTTCCAGAGAACGATATTTCCATCGGGTCCGCGAGCGGTCATCATCACAGGCATGTTTTCAACTACCTGTCGAAGACGTTCTTCGCTCTCCTTCAGTGTCTGCTCTGCTTCCTTTCGCCCAGTGATATTCAGGTGCGTACCAGCCGACCGTAAAGGCTTTCCAGTCTTATCCCACTCGACAATTTTCCCCCGGTCAAGAATCCAGACCCATTCTCCGGACTTCGATTTAAGGCGGCATTCAACTTCGTAGTAATCTGTTTCTCCTTCAAGATAATCATTCCAGACTTTCCGTTGTTTTTCCCTGTCATCAGGATGCAGGAGTTTGAAGTGCAGGTCCGGGTCCGGCTCGATCTCGTCGGCAGTGTATCCCAGCATCTCATACCAGCGTTCATCACGGTATGACTCCCCGGTCTGCAGATTCCAGTGCCAGTACCCGAGTTCACCACCCTTCATGGCGAGATCCAGACGTTCCTCGCTCTCCCTCAGAGCCTGTTCAATCATCTTATGCTTGGCCGTGTTGCGCATAAAGACAGCGATTCCGGCGAATTCGCCATCATCGCCATAGATGGATATACCCAGGCACCAGCTTGGGATAATAGAGCCATCCTTCCGGATAAGCTCGGTTTCCAGCTCTCCGACCCTGTTTTGTATTATTGCCTGGAATGCTTCGAGCGCAGCTTCCCTGCATGGTTCTCTTACAAAGGATAAAAATTGTTTGCCCTTGAGTTCTTCAGGGCTGTAGCCGGAGAAAGCCTGGGTTGTGGAATTGCAGTCGATAATAATTCCATTAATATCGAAAATTACAATCTCATCCGGGGCATTCTCGAACAAATGCTGATAGTTGAAGTCCGGCACCTGCTGCATGGTTCCTCCACAGGATGAGAGAAACACTTTGTCCTCTCAGCGCCTGTATGTTTCCATTGTATTTTGTAAGTGTCAGGCCACAATGGAAAACCTGATTATAGACCCTGTCTGGTAACGCAGAGAACGCGTTTAAAAAACAAACCGGGACAGCATACTGGCTGGTTGTACCGATTAATTTTGAAAAAAAAAGTACTATTGCCAATTCAAATGATCCGCTTGTGGAACCAACCGGTCCAGGATCCTGTTAGTGGTGATATGAGGGCTGGACGTATGGGATTTTCCTGCTGTCCTACAAGGGAGATATCTTAGTGCCTCTTTTACTACGCGCGTAATGTGAACGGTTACTCAATTGATGCAGCATACCATTCCAACGAGTAATGAAATATAGCTTTTTCATGGTTACTAT
>CBDUUJ010000301.1:0-4243 GCA_965370205.1 uncultured bacterium | reverse complement strand
AATAGGGCGGGCAGCCCCCCCCCCGCCCCCCCCCCGGCCCGCCCCCGCTACAATATTTCCGAATTGTGAGACACCCTCTAAAAGGTGGGGGAGAAATTTATTGGATTTTTCTTCAGGTTCCTGATTATGCATGCCTCGTTACATAATCATGCCTGTAAATGTTATGATTGCTCCGGTGCATCAACTGGATAACCATGTCTTCGGATCTATTTAAAAAATGGTTTTCATCGGGGCTGGAACCCGATAAATTCCCCGATATCCCGGACGATCCCGATTCTATCGGGAATTTTATGTCGGACCTTGCATCCGGACTTGCGGGATTGGCGGATGATGACCTTATTTCCGCCATGGGTATCCTTCCGGGACTTCTCGTTGATAAAATTCCCCCTGATGCTGTTGTGGATGCGCTCGATTCAGTCGATATGGATGAACTTGAGCCACAGAAACGTCTGCTCCTCGGAGAGTTAGTAATCGATTTCCTTATTCTCGATGAAAAATGGGAGCAGTGCATTCCAAGGCTGGACGATCTGATTGCAATCGCCGGCGATGCCGGGAATGCCGAGGAGCTTGCAATCCTTTTCAATTACAAGGGTGTCTGCTGTTACAGGCTCGCGAGATATCCGGAGGCTGTGAGCGATCTCGCGGAGAGCCTTCGCCTGGCGGAGGAGATCGACAGCGACCGGAGACGTGCCCGCGCCCGCATTAATCTTGGTCTCGTTCTCCAGGAAATGGGACTTCTTGAGGATGCCGCCGGGCATTACAGGGTCGCGCTGCAGCTTGCGAGGGAGACCGGCGACGACCGCACGCTGCTCTCGTGCTATCTGAACATCGGATTTATTTACATACAGCTTAAAAGATGGGAGGACGGTCGCAGGGCTTTGGAAAAAGGGATCGAGCTTGCATGTGAACTCGATGAAACACGCGAAGCCATCCGCGGACGGCTGAATCTCGGCGTTCTCCTGCTCGATAAAAAAGACGATTTGGATAAGGCTGTAGAACTTTTCAGTGCGGTTATCGATGAAGCCTCGGAGATCGGAGCGGACCAGCTTGTGTCGATCGCTCGTTTGAATCTTGCCCTTGCGCTTGTGTACATGGATAAGCCGGAGGAATCGCTGGAGCATTCGAGAATCAGCCTTCAAATGGCGGTTGATGAAAATGATCCGGAGGGCGTGTGGCGATCCGCTGCCAATCTCGCGAGAGCGTATGTGCTTCTGGGGGAACCGTACAGGACCGAAATGTA
The DNA here is from genome assembly GCA_965370205.1 of uncultured bacterium. Taxonomy (GTDB): domain Bacteria; phylum JAJVIF01; class JAJVIF01; order JAPKYR01; family JAPKYR01; genus CBDUUJ01. The sequence continues at coordinate 3,003 of CBDUUJ010000301.1, read as the reverse complement.
TTTCCAGGTTGCGCTCGATAGTTTCGACCGGCTCAGGCGCACTCTCAGGACTGACAGGGATCGGAGCGAATATCAGAAAAACCTCAGGAATCTTCAGGCGGAATATATCGGGTTCAGTCTCGATGCTCGCGGTCCCGATATCGCTTTCGCGAGGCTGGCGCGAAGCAAAAGTCGCGCTCTTATCGATGCGAGAGAGCCGGGTTCTGTCATCAGCGGGGATATTGAAGAACCGGACGATGCGGGATTGCTGACACGTATACAGAGAACTCTTGCTGAGATTCCGGATTCGATTATCCTCGATTATTTCTTCCTTGAAGGGCGCCTGATGGTTTTCGCGTGCGATGAGGACGAGGTTACCGTACACGAGTGCCCGGGGTCGGAGAGTGAAATCCTTGCGCTGACGGAAGAATTCCGGAAAGAGATCAATATTTATGTTGCGAGCAGGGAATTTCGGGAGGCGGAGTGGGAAGTTGATTCCGATCCGCCGAAATCGCTGATAGAACTCGCTGAGATTATTATTAACCCGGTAAGAGAGAGAATTAAAAACGCGAGTCACCTGATTATTGTGCCGCAGGGAGATCTTCATCGGGTTCCGTTTCAGGCGCTTGCCGATGCGGATGGTAAATATCTGGTTGAGACTCATTCAGTTTCGGTTCTCCCGTCAAGTGATTTCCTGGAGACTGGATACGATTCCGGGGATGTCTGTAAGCCGACGAAAGTCATTGTGCTGATGGGAAGCGGGGAGGGGCTTGAAGGGATCGACCGTGAAATCGGGGAGTTGAAAAAAATATTCGCTGGCTCGCTGGAAATTGCCGATGCAGGCAAAATTATCGAGAGTAATGGCATTTCAGGACTGGGTAAAATTCTTGCAGGCTCCGACCTGATTCATTTCGCCGGGCATGCCGAATTCGACCGGGACGATCCGTATTCATCTGCGCTTCTGCTCAATGGCGGAGGACGGTTGAAAGCTGCCGACCTGGTCGGGGGAGAAATTGATCTGAAAAATACCGGGCTTGTGACTTTATCGGCATGCGAGACAGGTTTGTCCCATGTTGGATCGGGTGATGAGATGATCGGTCTTGCGAGAGCGTTCCTTGCCACGGGAGCACAATCTGTGCTTGTCAGCTTATGGAAAATATCCGATGAGGCTACTGCTGAGCTGATCCCCGCAGTGTACAGGGAACTTGTTTCCGGATATCGTCCCTGTGAGGCATTGAGAAGATCGATCATCGCGATTCTTCACAATAAACGAGTGCATCCGTATTTCTTTGCTCCCTTTCAGATTGTGGGAATCGGCTGAGCAGTAATAATCCGGTTGAACAGTAATAATCCGGTTAAAAAGAGAATGAGCAAAATAACCCGGTATGCTTTCTGCTGTAGCGCGGACGGGACTTTTGAAAAAGTAAAAAAACAACCCGGTACCCCACCCTTTAGGGTGGGCGATCCCGGAAACCATGCGTCTTCCACCCACCCTAAAGGGTGGGGTACCGGACAATTCTATTTTTTTCAACGGCTCCGGGACGTCCGCGCTACAATATTTCCGTATTCTGGGACACCCTCCAAAGGGTGGGATACCGGATTTTCTTTATTTATTCAACGGTATCTTTTTTCATAAAAAAATGCTTAAGGGTCTTGATATTTAGGCGAAAACATGACAAAATATAACTAAAGGCTACAAAAAGAATCGCTCCATGTTGAACATGGATCGGTCAATCGCTGTCTCAGGATTAAACCATGACTGGAAAAAATCTCGGAAATGAAAAAGTATGGAGATTGACATCGCTTGTCTGCATGATTCTGATGGTGCTTGCGATCGCCCTGGCGGTTCTTCCCGGATGCACCAAAGGGTCGCGTGGGAGCGGATCGACCGTTACAGGGCGATGCCTGCGGTTCCCGATCGACAGCGGAGTTCCGTTTATAAGAGTTCTGGTCAATGGTGAAAATGCCCTGAGGTTCCAGGTTACGGATTCAAACGGGTCTTTCACGATGAACCATGTTCCGACAGGTTCCTATGAGGTGAAATTCGCCAGGTTCGGTCTTGAATTGTACTCGACCGATCTTGTGATCGAAGAGAATGAAATCACCTGCATTGTAAACATGCCGGAGCTTGCGGATGGAATCGCGGAGCTGTCCGGATCGGTCAGCGATCATCTTGATTTTGTTGGGGGCTGTAAAGTCTGGATTATCTATCCGGACAACGGGCTTGCGTACGCTGAGACGGACGAGAACGGCGAATATGCTTTTGAGAATCTTCCCGACGGTGAGACAACGATAGTGGCGATAGCCGATGACCATCAGGTGAAAATTATCGAGGATATTAAGGTCGGATTTGAGGGAGTATATGAACTGGATATTGAAGTGGATGTAATCCCCGATTTCGACAGCGGTGCCGTGAAAGGTGTAGTGAGAAATCAGGACGGGGAAATTCTCGAGGAATCATATGTGGGGATATTCCGCAACGATGTCGATCCGTCGATCTACATGGTTGCCCAGGAAGAAACTCTGACGACAATCGACGGGTATGAACTTGCCGAGATCCCGCCCGGCACATACACGATCATCTGCACTCATTCAGGTTATGTACTTGAATCCGAGCCGGTTAATATCGAGGCGTTTGTTGAGTATACGGTTGATTTCGTCCTGGATTCCGATGAGGATATCTGGAGATCGCCGGAACGGAACAATAACCGCATGATGCAGGAGCAGTGATTGAGTATTCGTAATATTTAAAATGATGGAACAGGAACTCGTCGATACGACGGGTTTTTTGTAATGCCGGCTTCAAAGGGATTGTTGAAAAAATTTAAAAAACTTTTTGTGGGGCAGACTTTCCAGTCTGCCTTTCTTTGTTGATGCCTGATTCAACGGCAGACTGGAAAGTCTGCCCCACATATCCGGTATTTGGACCAATTCCACTTGAAAGTGTATTATTCAAATAGAGACACTTCTTCTGGGGACACCTCATTTCGTCCTCGAAATGCAGGTGTCCCCTCTGATTCATGC
>CBDUUJ010000300.1:0-4252 GCA_965370205.1 uncultured bacterium | reverse complement strand
CGATGGTTATCCAGGATTGGTAGTAACAGGATCAAGTTTGTGGGCGGCATAGATGTGTTTGTAATTCAAGTATTGCTTATGGTGCTTTGAAAAATAGACGCACTGCCGTGCCGTTCTACGAAATGCGGTTTTATCTTTGTGATGTCGAGGAATTCGGTGCAGCAACCCGCGCAAGATTCTCATAAACACCGATCAGGAACGTCCAGTCATCCTTATCGGTTCTTTCCTTTCGATAGTACGCGACTTCGAACCGTCCAAGGAACTCCCTGAACAGCGGATACAGATCAGTCGAGCGTCGCAACTGGCGAAGATACGATCTCGATGCCCCGCTTGAGCGGTAACGTATCCATCCAAGATTGGAAAGCCCCTTTAGAGCCGAGCGAAACAGAAGGCTGATCGCGTCACGGAACATCCCGGATGCCGCAAGCTCCCTTGCCTTCCCGGCGTCCACTTCCCCCCATGACCCCATACCCATCGGCTCCCCATTGAATCCTTCGATTAATCCCGTCTCGGAACCGCTGTAACGTCTTCCGAATCGGACCAGGAAAACGATCAAAATCAGGGCAATTACGGTAACTATTAAAATTACACTGATTACTATGGCTCCTTCGCTGTCCAGCCCGGTGATCGGTCCGGTCGCCAGCCTCGAATGCAGGTTTCTCCACCACTCCCTGATCCGCTGTACCCATGGATGATCATCCAGCGACATCTCGTCATAGCTGTATGTGCCGTCTGCATTCAGACGAGCCAGCGTGTTTTCAATTGAACTTTCTGTAATTCCGCCGGATGCAGTGTTATTCTCATCCTGCGCAACAGCGCTTCCGGCGAATATTACGCTAACCAGAGACAATGCCAGAACAAGAATAATTATCTTGCATCGGAATCCCATATGCGGGAATTGTATCATCTGTATGTCATCTGTCCAAAGCCGGATATCGTAAAAAAACTTGCCGCTTGGTGTTTTGTTTATTAAAATTCAATTATCGATTGATAACCAGAGAAAATAATGAGCACAACACAAATCAGAACCGGCAGGTTCGCAGGATCTTTCTATCCGGGCACTGAACTGGAAATTACCCGCACGCTCGACGTGCTCAGGGACCGTGCCGGTGAGCAGGAACGGGCGCAGCATCCACCGATACTCATTCTGCCTCACGCAGGATGGACTTACTCCGGATTCGCGGCAGTGCGCGGACTTATGACCCTGGTATCATCTCCGCCCTCAAGAGCTGTTCTGATCGGACCCGCACATCGTCATTATTATATGGGATTCTCACTCGCCGGCTACGATAAATACCGGACCCCTCTCGGAGATATTGAAGTCGATCTGAAACTGCAGGCGGAAATCGCCGATCAGACCGACTATGAATTCGAGCCTGAAGCCCACGAAAGCGAGCACTCGATAGAGGTATTACTTCCGATGCTGCAGCACATCGTTCCGGGTGAGTTATCGATCCTCCCCATTCTTGCGGGAAGCGTGTCGCGTGCCGATATCAACAAACTCGCGGACTCCCTCGCGGCGCTTCTCAATCCATTCAGCGATGTTCTCATAATCTCATCCGACCTGAGCCATTTCTTCACATACGATGAGGCAAGGTCTATCGACCAGCAGACCCTGGATCTGATTCTTGAGGGCAGCAGTCAGGAATTGCTGGATCAATCCGGTGAAGGTGGAAAGCTTGCGTGCGGTTTCGCGGGCATTGTGGTCGGCATCGAACTCGCGCGTCGATGGGCTCTTGAAAAACCCGAACTTCTGATATATTACAATTCCGGCGACTCGGGCGGAGACAGGAACAGCGTAGTAGGTTACGCATCCCTCGCCTGGCCGCCGCCTGATCTGGGGACAGAGGAAAGCTGAGGCTCCTGGAGGCATCAATGATGACAGAAGAAAAAAACGCTTCGTCCGCCGGGAATGATCAACTTCCCGTTCTTTCAGAGGATAACCGTAAATATCTGAAAGACATCGCGCGCGAAGCTGTGGAAGGGTACGTTAACGGTCAACCCGGGGTTGATATCAAATACGACGACGCTGTTCTGAAAGAGCAATGGGGAGCATTTGTAACTCTGCGGATACATGGAGAGCTGCGAGGCTGTATAGGATTTACGGCGCCACATCTGCCATTACCTGAGACAATTGTGGAACTTGCGGTTAAGTCGGCGTCCTCGGATTTTCGGTTCTCTCCGATAGGTCCCGCTGATCTTGAGCATCTTGGAATTGAGATATCCATCCTCGGCAAACTGACCGAAGTAAAGGATATAAATGAAATAGTTATTGGTCGCCATGGACTGATTATCGAACTTGGAGGCCGTCCCGGACTTCTTCTCCCTCAGGTCGCGACGGAACACGGTCTGGATGTAATCGGGTTTCTTGAGCAAACGTGCCTGAAAGCCGGACTTCAGACAGATGCCTGGCAGCATGGCGCCAGGATTCTCAAGTTCCCGGCTCTGGTCTTCTGATGTTTCTCCTGGAATCCTGACATGAGCGCAAAAGTAATCGATGGAAAAAACATGGTCAACAGGATTTCGCGACGCATAAAACGCGACGCGGAACGTCTGCGCAGCCAATACCATATCGAGGTCGGGCTTGGCCTGCTGCTTGTTACGGGCGACCAGGTCTCAATGGCGGATTCCGGCAGGATCGCACAGGTCGCCGAACAGGCGGGAATAAAGGTTCACACCGAACGTGTCGCGCAGAGAAACGTCGCACGCAAATTCTATCCAAGCCTCGAGGAATACGCTGCCAGTCCGTTTATCCAGGGAATTTACATCCAGCTTCCTCTCCCAACCGAAATCGTACCCCTGTCGGAGGTCATGCGACGTCTCCCGCCTGAGAAGGACGTAGCCGGTCTGCATTTTATAAACAGGGGGATTTCAACCTATCCTTCCCATGAAGTGGGAAATGTGGTTCATCCTCCCGAGATTCTTGCGGTCGCGGAGACATTGAAGGAATGCGAATTCGAGATGCGCGGCGGGAAAGTGGTAGTGGTTGGGAGCAACGAAACCGTCAGTATGGTAAAGATACTGGCCGGCTATCTCTATGACCAGGGCAGCAATGTGAAACTTCTTCGTTATTCGGCAATCTCAGGCGCGTCGGGCGACAGAAAAATGCGGCGGCTTGATATGCGGGATGAAGATGAAATAAAAGATGACCTGGAAACAATAATCAATCCCGACGGCGAGGCGGTTATCACATGGGCGAACCATCCCGGATGGCTCCTCAGGTCGCGCCTATCGCCTGACAGCATCGTAATCGATCTCGGCTATAAATTCGCCCGTGGAAAGATATCCGGAGACTGCGATTTCCTGAATGTCAGCAGTTGGGCGAAAATGATTACCCCCGTTCCCGGAGGAGTGCGGAGCGTTACACACGCGATGATCCTTCGGAACCTGATCGATCTCATAAAAATCCAGATGGAAGACCGCGAGGAAGGTCCCGGCAAAAAACTCAGGCGCCGTTTCCACGAATAAAGATCATCGGGAATTGGTAATCAAATCGTAGAACAGCACGGCAGTGCGTCTCGATTATCCATCCAAACCACCCATAGCACAGCACGGCAGTGCGTCTGGATTATCCATCCAAAACACCCGTAGAACAGCACGGCAGTGTGTCTCGATTATCCACCCCAAACACCCGTAGAACAGCACGGCAGTGCGTCTCGATTATCCATCCAAACCACCCGTAGAACAGCACGGCAGTGCGTCTCGATTATCCACCCAAACCACCCGTAGAACAGCACGGCAGTGCGTCATATCTCCCCATATTTTGAAAATTTTTTTCCATAAATATGTCAGTTTTTCCTTTTCGCACGCGTTATACGTTGAAAGGAGAAATTTCCGATGAAAGACCGCAAGCATGAATACCTTACACAGAGACGGACCCGTCGACTTCCAGGATACGATTACTCTCAACCGGGAGTCTACTTTATCAGTATCGTTACAGAGAATCGTGAATGCTTATTTGGAATAATAGTTGATGTGAAAATGATTTTGAACGAGATTGGAGAGATTGTAAGAGAGGAATGGTTGAAATCGGAGCACTTACGGAGAGAAATTAATCTTGATTACTGGGTTATTATGCCCAATCACGTGCATGGGATAATATTTATCAATGACTATTTCCATTGTCAGAAAGAGAGAACTAATGAAATCGAACCACAAGTTGCGCAGAAGTCAGTTTTATATCGAAAGCCCAAATCGCTGTCTACAGTTATTTCTGGGGTCTAGTCTGCGGTAAGCGGGGGGGTTTGCGGGG
>CBDUUJ010000299.1:0-4263 GCA_965370205.1 uncultured bacterium | reverse complement strand
CGCATTCCACTGCCACGGTCGCGAACATGATGAACGCGTAGAACTCGCCCATATATTTCTTCGGCAGGTCCTTGGAGCGCATCGCGATGACAACAACATAGTTAACAGTCAGGAGAGCGACGCTTTTCAGGAACAGGCTGAAAGGATCGATTGTCTCAAGTCCGCCCCAGTACTGTCCCAGCGCGGCATTAAAGTACCGCGTCGTGAGGTACATCGTGAAGATAACCGGGAAGTAACTGATGATGAGCGTAGTCTGGGCAATCAGAGGAGATCGAAGGCGATTCCTGTTGGGACGGATCATGTCGAGCAGGAGTATGAGAATTCCTCCCGCAAGGTCCAGCATCTCCGGCAACAGAAGGAAATACGCACGATAGGCAGATGCGAATACTTCAAGAGGCGCTTCAATATACTGAGGATAAAACTCGGTTAAAAACCAGTTGGGAAAAGGGTTGCCTGGCCATGGTGATAAAAGAAATATGGCGGCAATGAATGTGCCGACAATAGCGCGCGGATACCAGTCCCCGGCTTTATAAATAGGAACTTCAGAACCTGTCGATTTGGAGTCTTGATCCATAAATAATGAAAATAATTATCTGATATAAACTGAGTACCCATCACAACCTGTTTCGAGTGACTGGCAACAGTCTGGAATTTTACCGACGCCGGCGGTGCCTGTCAACTGCTTTGAAGCATGGGATAATAAAAAAGCCCGTTCGGTGACCGGACGGGCTTTTTTTATTTCGTTCGGGTCAGGAATGATTCTATTTACTTACATGGAATGTTCTGGTCACTGACGACGATCCCGCCATTAAAATAAACACGACGAAGTCCTCGGATACCTGAGCACAGTGAACTGAGAAAGAGCCCAGATTCTGAGTTTGGCCTTCCTCAATCCATACGCTCTGGGGCCACCCGGCAAGAATATAGAGACAGCCCCTGTTGGGTCCCGCCTCAATAACACCCACGATCCTGATTGGGATGGTTCTCAGCAAAGCCGTATAGTTCGCCCAGTAAAGCTCTTCAAGGAGATCGGGATCCACAGCGCCGTCAAGCCCGGTACCTTCCATCTCGGGACGAAGTTCCTCGGGAATCAAGTCGGTGATTACAAAGGGATCGAACCTAGGCTCGAAGTAATTAAGGAATCGATCGGGATCCTCTGGAAGCAAATCCTCATCCGGATCGGCGGCAAACTCATCCTCAACGATCTGATATCTGTTAGCCAGGGTTGCCAGAAGATCAAGAGCCTCAATAGCTTGTGTTCTCCGAGCTACCGGGCTATCCTCACCGGCATATTCAACTCCCAGCGCATCCAGTTCGGGTGGAGTATTTTCGGCATGGCTGATTGAGGTAATGTAGGTGACCTCGTAATCCTTGATACCGGCAAGAGCATCCTCGAGGTTTGTATCGACACCGGCGCCTGCGGCTTGATCGGCAAGCACATCGCTCATCCCGGCGACCTCATCGGCAGACGGTGTCTCTTCTTCGACAGGCTCTTCCTCAGAGATTTCCTCTTCAGACGATTCCTCTTCATCACCTTCGGCTTCATCGCCTTCAGTGTCATCGCCCTCTGTATCATCACCGTCAGGATTCTCGTCACCTTCCTCCTGCATCTGAGAATTATCGCTGCTCCAGGAAGATGGCGATCCGTTATCATCGGCACTGGTTGCTACGGCAATACCTGCCGAAACACAAACGAAAAATAGTGCAATGATGATAATAAACAGTGTTCTGATATTCATCATGGTCGCTCCCTTGTATACTCCAGGCAGATTGGACCCTGTAATATTGTCGATAAAATACTAGATTCCCAGCCCCACACCGCCGCCGTGGGAACCGCCACTGCCACCGCCGCCACCTCTTCCGCCTCCGCCACCGGAACCGTACGAACAGGAAGCGGTACCGGGGATGTCGGGCGGTGTATTTGCGGTCGGGGCCGATGGATTCAATTCATACACCGAAAGCATCATGTCTATTTCAAGCGTGATATCTGTCAATACGACGTCACTCATGCCGATCATATTCGACCTGTAGCTCGCTTCATCGGCAGTTTCAAAACAGTGAATGGAGTATATACTCTCGACTCGACCTTCCATTTTCTGAACAATCTCAATGAATCGTCGGGTCTCTTCCAGATTGCCATAGAATTTGATGGCGAAGTTATGCGATGAAAACAGGGGATTGGTATTTTCGCCGCGATTTGCCATGACAGCTTTCCAGCCGATGGCCGACTGCAGTTCCCATGGGATCTCAAACGGCCGATCGTCCATGTAGAATTCCAGTTCCTCGCTTACATACATCTCCTGAAGATATACACCGGCGAACCTTGCTGTATCCCAGATTTCAAGAAGGGCGTCAAAAATCGCCCATTGTTCCCTTTCCGAGTAAGGAGGCTTGTAAGTGCCGGTCGCCATGTCCCATCGAAGCCCATTCACAAAGAAATGCTGGTTCTCGTTCCATTGATGAACAAGTGCAGCGAATTGATCCTCGTAATTCAGAAGCTCCTTGGCCTCCGACTTGTAAGTCTCCAGAGTCTGCTCCTTCGAGCGTATTGAAGACTGAACGGCAGTGATCTCCTCTCCCTTGGGTTTATATAGGAGGAACCAGTAGGCCGCGACTAACCCTATCACTGCAAGGGCAAATACGATCCATACGACCGTTATGTCCTGAGTTCCCTGTCTTACTGGTGGTGCATTTTCCATCTATGCTCTCCTGCAGATATTGCGTATTAATAATTATCTGAATTCCTTTTCACAAGGTATCTTTTATCATTCTTCCTCGCCCGGATCGGGAGATATTGGGCCATCACCACCCGGAGGAGCCGGCTGTGGGAATCCTCCAACTTGACCTCCCCCTGAACCGGTTGGAGCAGCTGCAGGCGCTCCACCGACCAGGTCTGAGAGGTCGCCGAACAATTCCTTGCCTTTACTCATGACGGCAGGATTGACGGTTCCATTGAAAGTAAACGCGTAGTAAATCGGGAACATATATTCATGACCCTGGTAGTACCATTCGATATCCCGCCAGGCGGTTCCACCGGATTCGGGAAGCTTGTACATCGGCCTTGGTCTCGGTCTCTCTCCAAGATCCTCCGGCACGACTCCCATGCCGGCGCCTTCATTCGAGTTGTCGTTCCAGTAGTCCGGAGGAGTGTCGGAGAAACCGAATCCGCCGCCTCTGCCACGACCTCCGAATCCACCGGTCAGCTTTCCTTCATCCATATCGAGGTTCTCAGGCTCAATCTCGCTGACCTCTGTCATAACAAGGATATCCGAATGCCAGAAGTTAACAATGAGTTTCTGGAATTCATCCGTACCGATACAGTAGCCGTGAACCTCCCATGTGGCACCGTTCGCGTCCCAGTGCATATCATCAATGAAGGATGAATCACGCATGATACGGCCCAGCTCATCCATGATTACCGGCCATGGAGGCTGTGCAGCCGCAAGGGTCAGAACACCCTTCAGTTTGCCCTCGACAGTCGCAATATGCTGCTTGAAATCCTGCGATTCATCATACAGGCTCTGGATGGATTGGATCTTCGCCTGAAGCTCCTGTTCATCTTCCTTAAACTTCTCATACTCGTTATTACGCTGGATATACAGGTTTGCCATAATTGCGGCAAGGATCATCACAACAACAACGGCGAATTTCAGGGCATTGAAGCTCTTCCGTCGGAAAACAGCCTCTCGCGGTATGAGATTCAGATCAACTCTCTTCTTCTTTACTCCCTCGAATCCAAGTCCAATCGGAACAGTAAGAACAGCTTCCCTGCCCTTTAGCTCCTGTTCGTCAGCTGCATCGAGAGTGCTTTCGACACCGGGCATTCCAGTTACTACCGTTATATCAAGCCCGCTCTGTTCGGTAAGATACTCGCTAAGACCATCAAGTCCGCCAATATAGCCAAATATTATTACACGACCAACACGTGACCGGCGCTTGGCCTGGCTTTCGAAATATCGTATCGACCGCATCAATTCGTTAACGAACTGCCCCATTGACCTCAGGACAGCATCACGTACGGCTTTCTCGCCCGTTTCATCTCCCTTGACAAGACCGAGCTGCCTGTCCAGCTCCTCCGGATCCTTAATGCCCTCATCCGGTTTCTGTTCAACCACTCCTTCTTCCGAGGTATCCTGAGCCGCCGGCCTGTAGGACTCCATCAGGTCAACTTTATTCTGAAGGAGCCATTCACCAGCTTCCTGATGGTTAAGTCCCATCTTGGTACGAATGCGCTCAGTGAGGTTGACAAGTCCGAACTCTACC
>CBDUUJ010000298.1:0-4269 GCA_965370205.1 uncultured bacterium | reverse complement strand
CTTCGTAAATTCCCTGCGGATACACAATTCCGCCGGCAGAGATGAAGGACGGAAACGCGATGTAATTTTCGACCAGGACGCCGTCCGAATACTGCGAGTAATGATACCTGTCGCGGTTTTGACCGTAGTCTGACGCGCCTGTGAAGATGTTACGAGTGATTTCACCGTCGCACGGACCTGTCACAAAGCGGTCATCAACGTCGTTTACGACATACGGGGTTGCATCTTCGTCAAACAATCCCTCGTACCACCCGGGATGTTCGTCGTAATCATCATCACCGAACACGTACGGGTTGAGTTTGTACGGGTCAAAGCCGGGGATGAAACTCATCCAGGGATCCTCGGCCTGATGTTCAAGCAGAAGGTCGAGAATACTGTAATTTTTCTCCCATGCGGCAATCGAATATGGTGTGTTTGAAATCGATTCAAGGTCACCCGGTTTGTTCACATCAGCACCGGCATTGATGAGGGTCGCGGTGATTTCAAGGTCACCCACCGAAACCGCTACCATCAGGGGTGTCATGCCCCTTCCGTCCTTGACGTTGATGTTATCATCATCGATTAATTCGAGAACCGCTTCAAGGTCTCCCGAACGTATGAAATCGGTTAGTCCGCCGGCGTTCGCGGCCAGGCTGAGCAAGACAGTTCCCGAAATAACAATTATTCCAATGGCGAGAGTCAGTTGTGCAAGTTTCATATCTTCGCCCTCCAATATTAATATCGGATTCTATTCGGAAACCGCTACCATCTGGATGTCAGTCAACTGACCCGTCACGTCAGATTTCACCTCCCCGTTCTGTTAAAAAAATATGAGAACGCACGACCCATAAAGGTCAAGTTTAAAGGAGTTCGGTTGGGGATCTGAGTATAACAGGCAGGCGTTTAATACTGGAGCCAGACAAAATCAAAAGATTTTTGCTTGACATGTTTTACTAATAATTTATACTGTTGACTAGTACCTTTTTTCATAAATTGGAGGTTAAGCGATGCATAGTTTCTCAAGATATCTGAGCCTGGTGATTATTTTACTGTTCCTGCTTCCCGGGTGTTCCAATCCGGGCAATCCGTCCGATCCCGGCTTTGATAGTGGAGCTGAGACCGGGCTTCAGCAGGATGATCCACAATTGACCGATAGTAATCCGGATGTGCGGGACGCGGATGACGCATACGGATCTCATACACTGCTGGGCTACTTTAACTGTTTCTTTGATGAGGACACAGGCACGATCGAGGTTATACCCATGCGGGACACGGGTATGCACCTGAATGTACTGGGATACCTCGAGGTGTTTCCCTGCACGGACTGCCTTGGGATCAAGCTGAAAGGACCGACGGGTAACGGTACGATACTGGTTGATGTGACGATCGACAATCCGTTTCCGAATGCCAAGCTTACCGTGTTCGATGTTCGAGGAATTATAATGTTTGAAGGGAGCCTTAGTTTCCCTGAATTCGGTCTGACTGTTCCCGATATAAACACGGTCGACGGCGCGGTAGCTAACGCTGAGGGTTACACGGCTCTGTACAACGCAACGACGATAGATCAGGACCCGAGTGGGATCCAGAGCTATATTCCAGGAAAAATGTCGACCATAACACCTCCAGATGCGCTTGTGAACGGGTACAAGAAATTCATCTCCAACGATCCGTTGAACACCCGTAACGCCTTCTACGCAGGTGATAGTGTAACGGTGGAGTACGAGATCCGGCCGATGGGTTTCATGCAGCCATTTGGGTACGCGATCGATGCGAACTGGGCGAAACCGCTGGTCGACCCCGTGACCGATCCCATAACCGACTTCCCGCCCGAGGCGAACTGCCCCGAGCCGTGGATGGTCGAGGTTACGGAGGAGCCGATCGGTGCGGGGCTTACCGACCAGGGCGGGAGCACGGTTCTGCAAATAGATGTTTATGACTGGCAGGGCAAGGCAAGCTATGCTGCTCCCATGGTTGAATGTCCCGGTCTGTTCACGGGGCAGAAAACTGCCACGTGGGCGGAGGACGGTCCGGACTACTCATCGTGGGACGTCACGGTCGAAAACGAGCTGCTGGCCGGAACAGGATCGTACGAATGCCTGGTCGCAGTCGTGGATAACGATAATGCCACCGCACCCGAGTGGCTCGATCTGACAGCGTACCAGCTTGTCGTACTCATTGTGGAGGAAGTTGCTAACACTAGCCCAACCGCCGCTGCACATTTGGATAAAGCCATTGCGGAGCCTGACGAGCTGATAAGTTTCTTCGATGACTCCACCGACCCGAACGGTGCCGAGGACATAATCAAGTGGGAATGGGATTTTTCATATGACGAATTGGACGGGTTCCAGGTAGATAGCGAGGATCAGAATCCGACTCATTCGTACCCGGCGGAGGGAGAATACCAGGTCCAGTTGAGGGTGACAGACACTGCGCTGAATGCGGATATGCTCGATGACCCGCTCCTTATTACAGTTGGCGTATGGAACCTTCCCCCAACCGCGGCTGCACATTCGGATAAAGCCATTGCGGAGCCTGACGAGTTGATAAGTTTCTTCGATGACTCTACCGACCCGAACGGGGCCGAGGACATAATCAAGTGGGAATGGGATTTTTCATATGACGAGTTGGACGGATTCCAGGTGGATAGCGAGGATCAGAATCCGACTCATTCGTACCCGGCGGAGGGAGAGTACCAGGTCCAGTTAAGGGTAACCGATACAGCGGACAACACCGACATGCTTGATACGCCCATCGAAATTCAGGTCTCTGTTGAATTTTTTAATCCGATCGCATTTGCCGATCTCGATCCGCCTCTCCAGGTGGTGTGTGAGCCTGTGCACTTTTTTGATGACGGATCGTACGATCCGGATGGCGGCCTGATTGTGCTTTACGAATGGGACTGGGATAACGATGGCGTTTTCGATGAGACGGGCGATGATCTGTATCACACGTGGAATGAAATCGGGCATTACGAGGTTCAGTTCAGGGTTACCGACGATGAGGGCGCCGTTGGGGATCTGCAGGAATTGCTGCAGGTGGACATAGTCAGCGCAACGCCGTCAGCAGTGGCAGAAGCGGATAAATACATCATATTGCCGGGCGAGATGGTTAACTTCACTGGCTCCGATTCAACTGACAATGATTGTGGCGGGCAGGAGATAGTTTTATGGGAATGGGACCTCGATGGCGATGGTACTTTTGAGGAGGCCGGCGAGGAAGTATCGAAAATATACGACGTGGAAGGCGAGTACCTTGTGCAGTTGAAGGTTACGGACGATGAAAATGACCAGGACGATCTCGATGAGCCATTGATTATTACAGTCAATGGCAACCAGCTTCCTGTAGCGTCGGCAAATGTCTCGCCAGAGGGCTGGTATGTCTGCAAGGAATTCCATTTCACCGATGATGGTTCCTACGATCCCGATGGTGGATTGATAGTCCTGTACGAGTGGGACTGGGACATGGATGGAGTTTATGATGAGACAGGCCCGGATGTTTATCACTCGTGGGACACTATGGGAATCTACGACATCCAGATGCGTGTTACCGATGATGAGGATCAAACGGATACGCTTGATGTACCGCTCCAGGTCGATATAGGAAACAGCGGACCGGAAGCGAATGCTGAAGCTGATAATTACTTCCCTCAGGTCGGGGAAACGGTTAATTTCGATGGGTCAGGTTCGTACGATACTGACTGTGACAACCAGTATATAGAACTTTGGGAGTGGGATTTCGACCTGGTTGGAGATTTCACAGTGGATGATACCGGCGAGTATGTCTCTCACACTTATGGCGAACTGGGTGTCTACAAGGTTCTGCTCAGGGTCAAGGATAACGAAGGAGATTACGCGTACGCAACCAATTTTAATGTTACTGTGACACAGGGTCCCTCGGCGCCAACCGCTTTTGCGCTAAACGATGCAGAGAAAATACCAGTCGGGGGCTGGGTGAATTTCGAAGACGATTCTATAGATCCCGATGGTGATATCATCCTTTACGAATGGGACTTCTCTTACGATCCCGCGGCAGGATTCGTAACCGACAGCCTAGAGGAGGATCCATCCTGGCAGTTCAATACTCCCGGAACGTTCCATGTGCACCATCGGGTAACTGACGCGACAGCGCTTTCCGACCTGCTCAACTTCACAATTGCCATAATCGTGAGTGACGTCCCTGTCAGTGATAACCCCTTTGTGTTTATTGCATGCCCTGATTGGAACATCAAGACCTATAATTTTTATTTTACCTGGAACATGGGAGACGATGTAACCCCGAAAGAAAATCTGC
>CBDUUJ010000297.1:0-4272 GCA_965370205.1 uncultured bacterium | reverse complement strand
TCACATTTTCACTCAACAATTAGATTAATCAGCTCGGCTGTCACGTTCCATTTAACGTCCTCGCTGCACCTATGGAATTGAGGATGAGGGGCAAATAAGATCGCCAGGGATATATGCAAACACCACCACAGGGGAGGGTGGTTTTCAGGCAGGCTGGAGAATTGGACTGTCTCCCGGTTTTATGATTACACAGACGCAGCAGTCAACTGGATCGTGCAGTCAGGGGTACTTACGCTTTCCGGCCATGGGATCGTAAGCAGGACCTCATAGAGCGCATCGTCCCTGTATACGGCCGACCCATCACTATCTATGGTCACATCGGCTGTCTCGTTGATAGTCACAGCGTTGACCGACAAGGTCCATCCCGCGCCCCAGTCATCAGCGGTCTGACCGCTCTGGACGCCGTCCAGGATTATACCGTTCACTTCCCATCCCTGGTTACTGGTAAGATCGTAGTCGACATCACCAATATCGTTAGCTACACCGAAATCCGTGTATTCATCGTAGGTGAAGGTCAAAGCCGCACCGTTATTGATCGTGAAAACAAGGATGGTATCAATGGTGATATTTACATCCAGCGTGTCGACAATGTCCGCATGTGCGGGTATTGCGAAAAGAAGAAAAATGGCGATTGAAATGAAAAATTTACGCATCTCAGAATCCTCCATATTTGGATTTACTGATACTATCCTAATATCATGCAGATTTTTGAAATATTGTCAAATTTTCTGTATGGCATGATCAGGCGGCGGATATTGGCACCCTTTGTGCAAAGGAGGCCGGTCGCGAATATCGAATAGAAAATAACTTTTTTTTAATATTTCATTGATACAGTTGTTCCAGAATGGCATGATATCCGGTGATTGCCGGGATTAAAAAAATCATGACCGAATCGGATAACGACAACCATACAAATGCAGATGAAAGACCATCCAGGACGCTTGATGTCAAAGAGTGGCCGGATATAAGCATTGGTAAATGGAAGGACTGGGGTTTCTCTGTATCCGAGGTTTACAGGACGCTCAAGTATAATTTTATTACCCAGAGGACAACTTCGACGGTAAAGGAGATATCCCCTGATAATCCGGCATTCATTTTCGAAGGCCGATTGTTCAGAATTGATGAAAGCAATGAAAGGTATCTCGAAAAATGGTCATGGGCGGCCAATTTCCTTGCGCTCGTTTTTTTCGCGGGATTGCTGTATTCGGTGAAAATCAACTATGGAATTCTCGCGGTGTTTCTTTTCTTCTGTATGTACCTGACTCTCGAGGGATTCCTGCCGTTCATGATGTCGAACCTTGCGCCTGAAAAGAAGTCTGAAAAATTGGAGATTCCCTGGAGCGATCTGGCTCGCGTTGTATATGTCTCGAAACCCGGTGTGATCCTGCTTGGATGGCGGGAGGGAGAAAAGGATACCGGGCTGGCAATGCGTTTCCATCCCGACAATGGGAAACAGATAATCGAGCGATTACGAGCAGGTGTGGATGAAAATGTAACTATACTCGAGGTCGATAATGTAAATCTCGGCAATCCTCCCGGCGATTTTGGTTGAAATCCTCATAGTTACCCCGTGATGTTATAATAGTAATACTAAAGGCATAATCGAGTCACAGACGAACACCTACTATGGGCTTAATGGATGAAATACTTGACAGTCTTGAGCAGGCTTCCCAGGAAAATCAAAAGGGAGGCCCGAAGCAACCGGTCAGACCTGTCAGACCTGTCAAACGGTTGCACAGGGGAAAATGGGCTGCGAAAAAAACAGAGACTGCACATTTTAAAATTGCCGGACACCCCATAGTGTGGCCTCCTCTTAACTGGGACGATCTGGGGCTGGGACTTGTCAGGTCGCTGGGATTTGTTCCCAATAAAGCGGTCAGGCTGGAATTCGAAGGCGGCAGGTGGTCTCTTACCGGAGCGCGCGCGAATTCATCAGTTGTATTTTTTATTGCAGCCGGAGGTTTCGGGCTGGTTTACTTTCTCCAGGACCTTATCTCCCAGATCGAGAACTGGGGACCGATCGCAAGCTCCGCAATTTTTATAATCCCGATGCTTGCCAATCTTCTTGTGAGAACACGGACAATACAGTTCGAGCCTTACGAGATCGAAACACTCGGCTACGATCCTGAAAACAATACTATTGTTCTAAGCACATTCGCTCAAGTCGGCGGCAGAGTGGCTTTGAGGATTGACATGCCGCATGATAAAAAACTGAAGCAGGTTGAAGAGGCAAAATTACTCCGGGAGCTATCCGGAGCACATAATGGATTTAACCTGATAGAAGGACTCGCGAAACCCGATTACTCGAAATTTAAAAATTGGACTCTCTGGACTCTCGTCTGGGCGGTAATTATCTATTTCTCAATGAAGTATTATTGATGATACGGGGACTGGCACATGATTTTACCGTACTGTATTTTTCCGATTTCTTATTAGGTCCATACGGTAAAATCAGGTGCCTGTCCCCAGTGTTCCAAATTACCATAATCGTTCTATTTCAATGCCGGTATAAAAATATTTAAGGATATTATGGTGATTCCAGCCGTTCTCCGCCAGTTCGCGCGCTCCATACTGGCTCATTCCCACACCGTGACCATAACCGTGACCGATGAAAGTGAAATTTCCATCCTGAGAGATGCCCACGCCGCTTCCCGGATCGTCAATGAGTTCGCCGGTATCGGATGGCTCTATCACCGATGATGTAAGGGAGAAGAAATTTTCGATCCAATCCTCATCGAGATTTCTTGCCCTGACAGGCTCGACCCTCCAGATATACCCACCGGTATATTCACGTGACTCATCCGCTCCAAGCACTGTGATTCTATCGGCATCGTGAATTCCATCCGATGAAAGCACGCGGCATTCATTCAGAGGTATCGCAACGGGAACCGGGATGCAGACACCGGGATTGACGGATGAGTAGCGGTCCAGAGAATCGCCTGCAACAACGGGGATTTCGACCGGCTGATACGAATTTCCATCCGGAATATCCGGAGCGGTCTGCCCCTCCACCGTAAAGTACATCGATTTGATATTGCTCGCTCCAAGCGCACGTCTCAACTCACGCCCGGTAACTATCGTAACCCCGCTGGAATGCACCACCTTGACCTTGTCGGCTCTTCCGTCGGGAGAAAAATAATGCACCCAGACCCTTTGTATCGATCCGACCTGGAATCCGATATTTCTCAGGGCTGACGCAAGCTCATTCGCGGATACCCGGCAGGTCCAGCGGTAGATGCTCGAATCTCTCGACGGGACAGGTTTAAGATACGGGAGATCCCGTCCGAAAACATCTTCGCCGAGGGCAGTCCAGCCGCCCGATGCCGCGTGATAATAGGCATAGATCGGTTGACCGTCGAAGCAGCAAATCTCCCCGAAAGTGTCACGACAAGCCTGTGTGGTGCTCTCCCTCTCGCTCTCGATCCCGCCGAATACCTGGTCCATGACTGTGCTGTAAACGTCAAATGGCCTGTTGGGATACTGCCCGAGACACCGGTAGGCATATGTCCGCGCCGCGATCGCCTGTGCCCTGAGCGTCGCTGTCGGCCATGTATGCGGAACTTCGCCGGGCACCACGCCATAGAGATATTCCTCCATCGGGGTCATGTTTATAACCGACAGCCCTCCATTAAACGCAACTACTCTGATCATGTGACGGTATGACTGGTCGTTGTATTTCAGGCTGTCTGAATCGTCCATGCAGATAATCGAGTAGCCGTCCTGACCCGAGCAGCTTGTGCCGGAAAGCGAGACATAGCTGCCGTCCGGATCAAATCTGTATGTGTGTGAATTTTCATAGGATTCGATTGTCTCGGATGATTCAAGATAATTGATCCGGCTCGGTCCGGATGCTGTAACGGTCACGGATTGCATTCCATTTGCTAGTGCGACACGGATCCAGGGCTGATTCCGCAATGTGCCATCCGCCTGCACAGGAACGGCAGTTATCAGCAGAAGAACTGAAAGGAGTAACAGGTAAAGGGGCAGTCTTATTTGTGTCATTGGCGTCCAGATTAAAATCATGGAAAATCCGGTTGTTGTGACGCTATACAGGGAATTGAGACTGTTTCAAAAATGCTTTTTTTAGCCCGGATGTCCCGTCGGTTATTGTAAAAGTATAAAGATAACCCGGTACCCCACCCTTTAGGGTGGGTTTTCCTGGTCTATTGATAAACTTTCGATTGCTATTCACTTGTAGAACAGCACGGCAGTGCGTGATGGGGCTCTTTATTAGCAAAAAAGACGCACTGCTGTGCTGTTCTACGGGTTCTT
>CBDUUJ010000296.1:0-4277 GCA_965370205.1 uncultured bacterium | reverse complement strand
GAAGATAATTCAGGGGCAGCCGAATCAGGCGGTGATCCGGGCCTCACAGGTAACGCAGCTCTTCCTGAAGGCGCTGAAAATGGTCATGTACTGTGGGGATTCTGGCAGGTTTTTCTGGACCTCCAATCCCGAGACCTCGAGATTGTCCCATTAAGGGGTGCATCGTACCATCTTAATATGAGCAGGATCCTCGACGACAGCCCGACCGGGCTTGCGGTCCATGTAAACAGCCTCGACATTCCGAACAGGATGCTCGATTTCGACCTGACAATCACTCATCCGATACCGAATTCGAATCTTCGCGGATTCGATGTCCGCGGTATCCTTATGGGACCCGGGGAAACCATGACGGCTCAGAGTGACCCATCTCTTGTTTACTGTTCGTTGAATGGTACAAGGCTGGTCAACGCGGATGGTTACACGCGGTGGTGGAACGCGGTCGAGTTCACCACTCCCGGGCTGTTCGGGTACGATAACAGCAACGTTATTCCAGGATTCCTTGTCCCGACAACAACGCTGAATCCGTATAAGTATTTCTCCAATCCACTGGGACCAAACGATCCGGTTGTTCCCGGTGTGAACGAAATAAACCGGGGAACGTTTTCCACCACAAGTTCTGTTACAAGGAACTACCTTGTCAGGTTCCCGATTATCGGCGGAAATCCGAAGCTTGGTTTCCATTATGCAATCGATGCCAGTTATGCTGCTCCCACGGGCGGATATGCAACCCCGAAACCGGTTGAGGATTTCCCGCCTGAGGCCAATTGCCCCGAACCGTTCCATATCGAGGTCAATTGCGACAACTCGTCGGTTTATTACGAAAGCGAAGCCAGCAAGGGTGGACATCTTGTGCTTGATATCGAGGTTTTCGACTGGGGCGCAGCGGACAACCCGGACGGCGTCAACGGCGAAATCGACGCGATAATCATCGAATCGCCGACACTTTTCGACGGCATGGTGCTTGTCGATCTCACATCGATGCTTGGATCCCAATCAACGAGTTCGATCTACCACATCACGATTCCGGATGTCACTCCGACTGATATCGAGGGGCAGGAAATGCTGGTTACGGTGCGTTCCAGTGATCCAACTTCTTACGCGCCACCTATGGGTAATACTGATTATCCTGCTCAGGCTGCACTGGCCGCATACACACTGGTCGATATTCCCGTATCGGCCGTGAAACCATCAGGATTCAACGAGTCCATCAGCGTCCTTTCACCAAATGCTGAAGCAGGATGGACATACAACGATGCAGTATCGATTCTCTGGAGCTGGACAGGTGAGCCGGAGGACATCGCGATTGATCTGTCACTTAATGGCGGAGTCGATTTCGATATCCCTATCGCCTCTGAAGTCGCTAACACTGGTCAGTACGATCTCACGGTCGGCGACTGGACAACTGACAGCGCAGTGCTGAGATTTACAACAGCCACTGACGAATATTTCTCCCAGGAATTTACAATAGATCCGTCTATTACAGTACTCACACCGAATGGTGGTGAGTACTGGATCGAAGGTAACATTTTTGAGATCACGTGGGATGCAAGCTCTGTCATCGAGAATATGGTAATCATGCTCTCGAATGACTCGGGCCAGGAATACCAAGAACCAATAGTCATGTGTACCACCAATGACGGCAGCTATTTATGGTATATCGGTCCGGAAGTGACTGAGGGTACTCACTGCCGTGTAAAAGTTACGGATGTCCTCCCCACACTGATCGCTGATGAGTCGGATTCCGATTTCATTATCTTCACAGAGGATCTTGCACCAATCCGGATTACATCACCCAATGGCGGTGAAATCTGGAAGGCGCAGACAATCGAGGAAATCACGTGGATACCGAATCCGGAAATAACCAATGTAAAGATCGAAGTTTCACTGGATAACGGGGCTACGTACTCCATAACGGTTGCGGATACCACTCCCAATGACGGTACGTT
Source organism: uncultured bacterium (assembly GCA_965370205.1). GTDB lineage: Bacteria > JAJVIF01 > JAJVIF01 > JAPKYR01 > JAPKYR01 > CBDUUJ01. Next base: position 2,331 of record CBDUUJ010000296.1, on the reverse strand, counting down.
TTCATGGGACACCATCCCGGATGAAGTAGTGGGAGAGTCGAATCGAATAAAAATCACGAATGTCGATGACCTTTCAATATATGATGTAAGCAATGCGTTTTTCAGCATCAAACCCATGGGGGAGGGCTACATCGAAATTCAGACACCCGTTACAGGGGATGAATGGCTGATAGGCTGCGGTAAGGATGTCGAATGGATTTGGGATGGCAACATTTACGAAGTGAATTTCCACCTCTACCTTGATGGAATCGGGCTTTTCTCGACTCTGGTTTCAAATTTGGAAAACACTGGATCCGGTATTATTGAGTTTGAACCTGCCGGGATAGACGACATTGCATTATGGGATGAAACTGAACTGACAGGACAGGTAAGAATCGAGAGTTCTGCAGACCCGGCTATTTTTGATGAAATCGATATCGTGGTTCCTGTTAACCTGGGCATAATATATGAAATGGTCCAGGCTTCCACTGAGGGGGATGCCGATGATGACAGCATTCCCGACGATGTAGAGGAATACCTCGGAACTGATCCAAATAACAGGGATTGTGACATAAATGAGCCAGACGCCAGGTTTGATAATTATGAAATATTCGGCCAGGGTTATTTCGACCCATATGACCTGATTCCGGACGAGGACCAGGATAACGTAATTGCTCCCCTGGACAACGACGATAACAATGACGGCGTTAACGACGGCGAGATGACGGATACTGATCTCGACGGAATTCCCAATTACCTTGAACATTACGGTTACACTTATGACTGGATGAGCGGTACGTTTGAAAAATGGGATGAAGAGTCAATTGATGAGCCTTACTTCAAGACCGATCCGCTGCAGCCGTCGACCGACCAGGATCCCTACAGCGACAGCATGGAAGTATCAGGGGCTTTCATGGATGTTTCAGTAAGGGAACCGGGTGATTACCCGATGGTTCCCGCTTACCCCAATATTCTTATCAGGCTTGAAGGCTATGATGTAATTCTCAATCAGGAGATCACTTTTGAACAGGGTGAATCTCTTGAACAGGGAACGGAATGGAGTGCTGAAACATCCAGGGAGCATGGTACTGAGCTTGAACATAACTGGGAAGTGGGAGTTGAAGTCGGGTTTGAAATCAGTGCAGAACCAAAGGTTACCGGGGCAGTTCATGCAAACTACGGAGGACACCATACCAATACCAACTCCGTTGGGTATACGACGTCCCAGGGAGGATCACTTGTTGAGTCTACCAGCTGGTCGAAAGCTACGGCGGTAAGTACGACGGATGCCGCACGCGTGAGATTGTACCTTAAAGCATATAATTACGGCACATCCTGCGCCAGTAATATTGTTCCCACGATCACATTAAAAATTGGAAACAGGAATGTTTCAACATTCATGCCGCAGGGCACCGTGATTAATATACTGGAACCAGGAGGTATATATCCAGCCGCGGCTAACACTTACTGGGTAATCGACACTACCGAAGCTGGGCCCATTTCTCTTTCCCTCGACGATTTAAGGGCAATTGAATGTGGTGCACCTATAAGTATTGTTATCACGCAGATGAATGCTGAAGTGATGCTCATGAATGACAGTGGACAGTGGGAATCCGCCGGCGAATGGGGGGAATACATGGCAAGGTGCGAAGCTGTTTGTTCGAACATGTACCTTGAACTTGATGGCGGACGATTCCTTCATTATCTCGTTTATTCAGATGATTCTTACCTGGCTCCGGAGGTTACATTTGGTGATGCCATGATCTGGATCGCCGGTGCAGATGCAGATGCATCAGATACCTGGATCACCTATTTTGACCAATTCGGTATCGAGCAACATCAATCACTTGAGGGGTGGGACTTTGCATTTGATCCACAAACATTACTGGCGAACGGACTGGGTGTTTCCCCAATTACACTCCCTGATCCTGATTACAATTTAGCCGATCTTGTTTTAAACCCGGATTCAATAATTGTGGGAAAGATGCCTCGGGAAGAACTGGATGATGAACTAATCGGGGTCCAGATTGCTTTTGCCTACCTGGACGAAGAACTCGACATAGTCAGAGCTTTGGTTTATGACTATAATGGCGTAGATACGGTTGAGTATAAGGACAGGTTCGATAATTACGTAGAGATAGAAGAATTTATTGACGGGAGTGGTATTTACGAATACACGATTCCTTCAGATTACGTACACGATGGAACTGAAGTTATCATAGCAACCGGAATCAATCCGCCTGCCGATCCCGAATACTCACCAACAGTCCGGTTTGTCGAAAAGGTGGTTTATCCCGAGATAATTACAACAATTCCACCGGAAATTCGAAATGTGGAATTAGATATTGTAAA
>CBDUUJ010000295.1:0-4280 GCA_965370205.1 uncultured bacterium | reverse complement strand
CACCTCATTTCGTCTTCGAAATGCAGGTGTCCCCGAAAGATAGAAAAATCATTTTATTATAGACTCTTAATATCTTTTCCGCGCAATAGGATGCACCCCACGCAAAATAATCTGTTGGCGTTTACAGTCCTGTTAAGGTAAAATTACCGTTTCTCATTTCGCGTGATTGGTAGAAAAACAATGGCGTATCTTGACGGCATGCAGGAGCGTTACGGTGTTATCGCACTCGGAGGCAATGCGATCCTTCAGAAGGATCAGCCTGCCGATCCTGCCACGCAAATGGCCAACCTGGATAAGGCTGTCGAACACCTCAAGTCCGCACTCCAGCGCTACAGCTCGTTCGCCCTCACGCACGGCAACGGCCCGCAGGTGGGAAATGACATGATCAGATCCTGCCGGGCTTTCGAGGCGGAGGGACTTCCCGAACTCGGCATTGCCGACTCTGTCGCGAACACGCAGGGACGGATCGGTCACTGGATCGTGCGCGAGATGAAAAATCACCCGCAGTTTCGCGAATACCCGGTCGCCTGTGTTCTGACCCATGTGTATGTCGAGAAAAACGAATTCACGCAGGATGAGTACACGAAATATGTCGGACCCTGGCGTCCGAACGATGACGCGACCCGAAAGGCGCTCGATGAACGCGGGATTGTCTATAAAAGCCCCGACGGTTCCTCCGATAAAATCCGTCGCGTTGTTCCATCCCCGAAACCCTACGCGATAGAGGAATTCGGGACAATCGCCAGTCTCCTTGAAAACGGCGTGATAACTGTCTGCTGCGGGGGAGGGGGAGTTCCGGTCTTCGATACCTCTCGTAAAAGCAAAGACAAATCGACAGGGGAGCATTTTCTGCAGAGCGAAGTGGTCATCGACAAGGATCGCGTGAGCGCACTTCTCGCGACCAACCTGCTGAGTTTCTTCGACGGAGCGGAGATCGAGCTTGTCATTCTTATGGACGCGAGAGGATTGTTCCGCGACGCGAGATGCCGCGATGAGGATTTCATCCCGAACATGTCGCTTGAGGAACTGGAAATATTCCTCGATGATAACAACCTCGACCCCGGCTCAATCCGTCCGAAACTTGAATCAATTCGCGATTTCCTCCGCGCCGGGGGACGAAAAGCATACCTTGGCTCCCTCGAAGGATTTGAGCATGTCTTCGATCCTGGAAGCCATATCGGGACGATTTTTACTCATACTCCACAATTAGGGCTGTACGAACAGAACGATAATTAGTATACTGCCCGGCGGTCCGGACGATATCATCCTCCGGAGACCCACCCACGGAGGTTCCCAATGAAACATCTTCTCGATCTCGACTCCCTCGAACCGTCAGTCCTGACTCGTCTTCTCGATCTCGCCACCGAAATCAAAACGGAGATGAAAACCGATCCCGATGAGTACCGCGTGACCTGGGGAAAGTGCTTCGAGGGAAAAACTCTCCTCATGCTCTTTGAGAAACCCTCCCTGAGAACGAGGATCTCGTTTGAGGTCGGCGCGACCCAGCTAGGCGGGCACGCGATTTTCTACAGCATCAAGGATTCGCCCCTCGGGAAGAAGGAAACCATCGCCGACACCGCGAAAGTCGTCAGCCGCATGTGCGACATCATGATGGCCCGTCTCTTCTCGCATGAACACCTGCTCGAACTTGCCGAAAATTCATCCATCCCGGTTATCAACGCGCTCACCGATTTCTCTCACCCGTGCCAGATTCTCGGCGACCTCCTGACAATCCGCGAGCATTTCGGCGCGACCGAGGGTTTGACTCTCGCGTATATCGGCGACTGCAACAACAATGTCACTCACTCGCTCATGCACGGATGCCCGCTTGCCGGGATTAATATCAGAACCGCAGGACCCAAATTCCCGGAGTTCCAGCCGCTTCCCGATGTCACCGACACCGCTCTCAGGCTTGCAATGAATACCGGCACCAAAGTCGATGTTCTCACCGACGCGGTGGAAGCCGTCAGGGACGCCGACGTTGTCTACACCGACAGTTGGATGAGCTATCACATATCGGAGGACGAGCGCGCCAGGCGTCTGACCGCGTTAAAACCATTCCAGGTCACCTCTGATTTGATGAAGCACGCGAAACCCTCTGCGGTGTTCATGAACTGCCTTCCCGCGATGCGCGGCGAGGAGCAGACTGCTGAAGTAATCGACGGTCCGCAGTCGATAGTCTTCGATCAGGCCGAAAACCGCCTGCACATCCAGAAAGCAATAATGCTTAGGCTGCTTGGCTTGGGGTAAGTGGAATTGCCCAATATTGAAACGTGGAGAAATCTAAAAACGAACGCAGGATGGTAAGGTTGTTAATGACATTTTATAGGCAGGTAATTGTCCCCTTTTGAAGCGTGGTTTTTGGTATACTACTGCTGATCGAGTCAAGCCGGATTCGATCCTGCGTCCGGGCAACTATTTCGGTCGCTTTCCGTATTGCCTGAAACACCCAGTCTATATAGACTGCCCGGCGTTTAGGTTTACAATGGATGTGAGGTAGAAAAATGTCTTCAAATAAATCCAAACAACTTTTTCATCGGGGATCAAAATGGGTCAAATGTGATCTTCACATGCATACACCAGGTTCTCATGATTGGAAAGGGGATTCGAATACTACTCATCAGCAGTTTTATGATACATGTAAGGGAATTAGTTTAGAGCTTATTGCTATTACTGACCACAACACTGTAGAATGGATAAAATCCGCTCAGCATATTTTCCATGATAGTGAAATAACCCTTTTGCCAGGTGTTGAATTAAAAACGGATAAAGGGAAAAAGGGTGTACATATGATCGGAGTTTTTCCGGAAGATACAGATCCAAGTGTCATAGAAGATAAAGTCCTTACACCTCTTGCTTTATCGAAAACGCACTTGATTGAAAATGGGGCGAGTGAGCTGCAAATCACTAAAACTCCTGCTCAAATGAGTCAAGATGAAAGGGATAGGTGCTACAAAGAAGGGAAAAAAATATCGAATTGTAATTTTGAGAATGCCTCAACCTTCATAAGAAATTGTGGTGGTTTAGTAATTATACATGATGATAAGAGTAGTGGATTAGGTGATATAGATAGCGTAGCTCAGAGCTTTCCAAAGAAGGTGTTGGTCAGAAATTTTGTTGATATTTTTGAAGTTAGTGGTGAAAGACAACGACAGGCTAACCTAACAAAAATAGCAAATAATATAAAAAAATCTTTGCCTAGCATTACAGCAAGTGATTCGCATCACCTAGATCAAATTGGAAGTAAACCGTGCTGGATTAAAGGCTCTGCAACATTTGAAGGGTTAAAACAAATCTTATACGAACCGTCGCTACGCATTTATTTGGGCAAGCAGCCACCATCTTATTTACATAGGCAAATCACCAAGATTAATATTGTTAACGCTTCAAAATCTCCAAGTTATTGTCTTGATGATCCTTTACGGGTTGATCTTAACCCTAACCTCAATGTGTTTATAGGTGGTCGCGGCTCTGGCAAAACAACTTTACTGGAGTTAGCTTCATTTGTCGTTGGCCTTAATTCAAAGAAAGGAAAACAGGATAAGGCTCCAATTGTTGATGTGATTATCAACGAAATGGCACAGGATGAATCGGAAGTTAAAATGAATTTCTCCTACGGAGAAAACCTGATTGAATCTAAAAGAAAACTGGACCATTCATCGGAGCCTGACAATCAAGGAATTAATTTAACATATTGGCCGCAGGGCCAGATTGAAAAAGCAGCAGATACTGCTGAACAAGTTAGAAAATTAGCTGAACCATTGTTGAATACTACTGAGGTTCAAGGATTATATGATCAACTTGGCCAGGAAATTGATGCGGCAAGGAGTATTTCACGCTCCTTTGAAGCTTATGACGGTTTAGTTGAACGGCTAAGTGAAAATGAGGAGAGTATAAAAAATAATAGCATAGTATTAAAAACTGTTCAGAGTAGTGAATTCTCAGATTTAATCGGCAGGATGACAGAATTCCGGACTCATTCTGACATTATAGTTAATGCCCTGGAAGCATTATCTGCTTTTATGAAGCTTATAAAACAAGCAAAGGATGATGTAGATGCAGAAAAGGAAACTTATGATGTTGATTGGGAGTATATTTCGAAACAAATAAAACTAGAAACCACCTTTGACCTGGGAGATATCGTCGAGGATGAATTAATCATATTAAATGATAAAATTACTGAAATTTATAAAACGATAGAAGAAAGTGATTGGAAAAAGGAAACAGAAACTGGATTGTCGGCAACGCAAAAGGAATATGCAGAGAAATGCCAGCAACGT
>CBDUUJ010000294.1:0-4290 GCA_965370205.1 uncultured bacterium | reverse complement strand
CCCCCAGTGTCGCCCACAAACTAATCCCATCATGATCAATTTCTCGATAACCATCAGCACGGGTTTAGCTTGACTTTATGTCAGGTGGATGTTATGAATCGACTGATTACCATGGAGTATTGTCGGAATGAAAAATGCGCTGTCAATTGATGTTGAGGACTGGTTTTGCGTCTCAAATTTGAAAAAAGCGATAGACTACAAAGACTGGGATAGCCAGGAGCTTCGAGTTGAAAAAAATACCAGGCGCATACTTGATCTTTTATCAAAACATGAAGTGGAAGCAACATTTTTCGTTCTCGGTTGGATAGCCGAGCGAGTTCCTGATCTGATATCCGAGATCGATCGTCAGGGTCATGAGATCGCCACGCATGGCTACTCTCATATGATGATCACCAGTATGACACCGGAATCATTTGAGGAGGACCTGAAAAAAGCCATAGAAGTGACGAGTCAGTGTATAAAACAGGATATTCGTGGTTTCAGAGCGCCCTCATTTACAGTGACACAAAAAACCAGGTGGGCTCTTGATATCCTGGCGAGAAACGGATTACGTTATGACTCGTCGATTTTCCCGGTGTCGGGGCATCCTGATTACGGAATGCCCGATTCGCCACTGGGGATTCATGAGGTGATCCCGGATCTCATCGAAGCGCCATTGTCGGTTGCCGAGGTTTTCGGAAAGAGGATTCCATGCGGTGGGGGTGGGTATTTCAGGTTATTCCCGTATTCGGTGACAAGATTATTAATGAAAAAATGCAACAGGCAGGGAAGACCGGTGATATTCTATCTTCACCCGTGGGAGATTGATCCGGATCAGCCGAGGGTGGATCTGCCTTTGATTAAAAAATTTCGTCATTACAACAACCTTGGAAAGACTTACGCACGTCTGGACAGGCTTCTTGGGGATTTTGAGTTTACATCAATTCGGAAGGTGATTGGGATTTGACTACGGAACTGAAACAACAGGAAAATTACTGGGACAGCCAGGTTGACGATTTCGATTCGATTTATTCCCGCAGAAAAAGCAGGTTTACGAGGTTCCTTGACCGGGTGTTCAGATGGGATATGTTCGCGAGGTATACATACACGCTTGAAAAATCAGAGCCGATCAGGGATCGATTGTTCCTGGATATAGGCTGCGGGACCGGGTTGTATTCGCTGGAATACGCGAGAAGAGAATGCTCGCTCGTGGTAGGGATTGATATTGCGGAGAACATGGTCGAGGTATGCAGTAAAAGGGCGGAGAAAGAAGGATTATCCGAAAGATGCGAGTTCGTTCATGCGGATCTCCTTGATTATCAGCCCGGAAAATTGTTCGATGTCTGCATAGGAATTGGTTTGTTCGATTATATCAGCGATCCGCTGCCGGTGATTGTGAAGATGAGGGAGTGTGTGAAGGACAGGGTGATCATGAGTTTCCCGAAACTATGGACATGGCGCGCGCCGATAAGGAAAATCCGGCTGGGGTTAAAGGGATGCGGAGTGTACTTTTATTCCCGAAAACGGATACAGGATCTATTGAAGGAGGCGGGGTTTGTAAGACATGAAATGAGAGTGATCGGGCAATTATACTGTGTGACTGCATACGTGGAGTGAAATACCGATCGGTGTCTTGAGATTCTGATAATTAGTTGTGTATTAAAGATATAGTGTCTTTGAGTTGATATTCGTAATAATTTGTACTGTTGATAGTGATGCAATCTTCTGAACAGGCGAACCATCTTTCAATAAGCTGCTTGATATCCCCAGGGCTATATGCGTCAGCCCGTAATTCACTCATGGTTTTTGCACCGCTTGCAGGATAAATAAGACCAATTTTAGAAAGTAAAAATTTATTCATATCCGGGGACATTTTATTTTTGCCTTCTACAACGATGAATTAATCAGGGATCTGCGGGGCAAAAAAAAGTGTCCCCCTCGATCAAACAAGAGTTAATTAACAGAATTGGTCTAACATCGTCATGAATCCGGATAATTCTGATAGGTCCGGGATCGGAGAGGAATGCGAGGAATTCATCATCGGGCGGAATTTCAGCAATATCCATGAAGAAGCAATTTTTTAAGAAAAATATCAAATAATTTATCTTAATACCTTGATGAAGTCCAAATTGTGTTGTATAAGTAATATATCAGGAATAACTGATAAATAAGTCCGCACCTTATTTATTGAGTCAAATAAACATACATTGGGAGGATAGCACCCAATGGCACGATCAAATCCTTTCTTTTCACCCCTCTATTTATCCCTGTTACTCATTCTGATTTCAGTATCAGCAGGCTGTTCCGGCGGTTCGGGCGGACCTGTCTATCCTGACGACCTCTACGAAGATGAAGGGGTCTCGAGATTCATCAGGGCGGATCTAGGCGGATCGATTGAAGCGCCTGGCGCAACTATCCATATTCCTCCGGGCGCTCTTCCGGCGGATACCGATATCACAATCAAGCATATCGGACCCGGAAAACACATCGGCGGCAAGGCTATTGCAGGCGGAGTGGAAATATTTCCGCATCTTGTAGATCTGAACGGACCGGTATTAATCGAATTCCCGGTAGTGCCGGGAGTTTTCAGGGCGTGGTCATTCCCGCAAGGTTATTACTGGTCCGAGGGCACATTTGTACCGCTTTATTTCAGAGACGGAACGCCATCCCATGCGTTGATCTCCGGGGATGGAGACAGCGCGATGCTGTCGAGCGACCATTTCAGCGCATTTGTCCTGCTTATGGACCAGGAAAATGAGTCCATAGACAACACCGATGTCGTGCTCAGCTCTCTTGAGAAAATCCAGCTCAGAAACGACATCGCTTTCTTTTACGATGACGATATTCTCATCGATAATCGGATGAAGTACTACATCGGCGGATGGCCGCAGGTGTACGGATCGGAATCATGGCTTCCGGAACTGTTCGATTTCGCACATCCCGGCGAGGTTAATTCACCCAGCCTGCGCTATGAGATATACAGAGAGATATTTGGCGACCTGCTGGTGATGAACTCGTTTGCGCGAAGCCACAATGAACGCGATGAGGAAGGATTTCCATGCCGGATGATTATGCCTTCGTTGATTATGCTGTTTCAGCAGTTGAAAGCCGATCAGGCGCTTCAGGATTCCTGGGTGAATATCGGCGGAACGAATGATTACTTCGATGTAATGAACAGCAGCGATATCTTCGATGGGTACACATTTGTTGAATACATGGTGGAATCCGAGAAGAGGCGCTATACCGCCGTCTCGAATGCGATTGAGGTCGCAATCGCAGACGGGAACATTCCCGATTACCTCGGGCAGTATCTTCAAACCAATGGACTTAAGCTGAGAGGTTTACTCGACGATGAGTTCAATTTCTTCATGAGATTGTCTGCGGACTGGGCGATCGCGCAGATGAACTGCGACTCGCTTGAATCGCTTTGTGACAGGCATGTGTTTATCGATCCTGCCGCTGAAACCGCCGCGCGTGATTGTATCGGGGAAACACGGTTGATGCTTGACCGGGCGCATGTCAAATTCGCCAGTGCTGTTTCAGGTTACCTGATATTGAACCCGGATACCGTAATCGGTAATGACGGGATTCATCTTTTTGAAGCGCTCGTTTTTATCCATGAAGCTGGAGGGTTCAGAAATATCTGTACTCCTCTTTCTTATGGAGCCGTTTATCCATATTTCATCAATAACGGTCAGCCTGAAATGAAAGCGTCCTCAATCGCATATCATGCGGCATCAATAAAAGCCGATGCGGTGACCTACGGTCTGGAGAAGTATCTTAACGATGATTATTCCTGGGACCCGATTGTGTTCGTCCGTAATCTCCAAAGGGCGACGCTCGCGGGTAATCTTGCCGGGGAACTGCTGACTCAAGAACTGATCGCGGCTCTGGATGGCCAGTCGGGGGTCGCATCCGATCTTGGATTTGCGGAGATCATGCGAGCGAATCTCGGATACATCTACTCAAGGCTTAAATACAACGCGTGGGCTTATGTAGTGAAATCCGATAATGCGGATTCCTATGAATGGCTGGGTGAGCTTAGTCCCTGGCAGACAAACAATTTCGTCATGGAATTCGATTCTGTTAAAGGCAGGCATTTCCGAACCGAATCGAACCGGCATCTCAATGAAAATATCTACTGCGATATTGTGTGGATGCTTGAGCACCTTATTATTCCCAAACCCGTTATCGAATCGGAATCCGGACTGGAGATAATCATCCAATAACCGAGAGGAGGCTAAAAAATGAAAACAAGAAAGAAAATCAACTCAAACCTGTTTCAGATGTTCTTAATCCTGCTGTTAGTCT
>CBDUUJ010000293.1:0-4291 GCA_965370205.1 uncultured bacterium | reverse complement strand
GAATTCGATTGTGTTCCCGTAATGCTGGACCAGCACCGCGAAAGTGTAACATGGATCGCCGCCATCGACCGGGGTCGTCATGAACACTCGAAATAATCCCGCGCCACTCGCCAGTCCCGACCACGGAACTTCAATTTCCCGCTCCTCCGTAAGTTCAAAATCAAATTGAACATCGGCGCCATACAGCTTCCGGCTTATTTCATCGTAGAGAGGACATCGATTATCGTTCCATTCACCCTCGATGCCGGTTGTCAGCAGACGGACATTCGGGTTTTCAATTTGTGATATCGTCCGAGGAAAGAGAAGCGCGTAAGTTGAATTCTCCGAGGATGCGATGCTGCTCCGTGTAGTGTCGGATACGACGTGCCGTCTGGGCCTGAATTTAAGACCGGCCTCGGGGTAGTCGAAACCGACGCGTTCAGGAGTGGGACCCAGAGCGCAGGAAGCAAAAAACGGAATAATAACGAGAAATAATAAAAAGGAGTATTGGAAAAATCCTAAAATTCTTCCGGTACCCCACCCTTCAGGGTGGGCAACTCCAGATTTCAAGCGCTCTTCGTTCATTATTATACCCACCCTGAAGGGTGGGGTACCGGAGTTATAACGCATCTTTTTCAACAACCCATTAAATTCTGTCGTGACATCTATTAATTTACATGGTTCCCGTAATTCACATTGTTCCCGATCCAAGCTCAACCACCGGGCATTTATCAATCGTAAATGATTCGCCGTCGGGCATCCAGTCATCCCACCATGTAGCGTCGTCCTTCCTCGGGAGCTTGAAGAACTGGCCGTAATATTTCGGGTCCTTCGACTGGTGGTACTTGAAATAGATATATTTCTCATCGTAAGCAAGGATCTCGATTTTTCCGGATGCGTGACTGCCGGCGTAGCGCGCTCGTTTGCCGAGTCCTGAAATTTGTTTTTTAGCGGACTCGAACATGTCGATTCCATCGATCAGAGTGGTCTTGAAATGCGCGTTACCTTTTGTCGGGCGGCACTGGAAGAAATAATACGGGGCCACGCCGACCTGCGCGAGTTTCGTAAACAATGCCGCAAGAGTGCTCGCATCGTCATTGATACCGATCAGCAGCGGTGTCTGATTTATTAGTATAACTCCCCGTTTCAGAAGCATCTCTATCGCTTCGATAGCAACCTCCGAAATCTCACGCGGATGATTGAAATGCGTCACGATATATATCCTTGCGTTGAGGTGTGAATGCTTCTCGAGGACATCCAGAAGATCGGTATCGTCGATGAATCGGAACGGATTGAACGCAAGAAGCTTACTGCCGAATCGGATGACCCGGACATGCGGAATCTGCCTCAGCTCCTCCAGGATACCGGTGATTTTTTTCGTGGACAGCATGAACGCATCCCCGCCGGTGAGGAGAACGTTGTCAATTTCCTTATGCGAGCGGATATATTCCATGGCGGGTCCGAGATCGGGAGAAATCTCCTGATTATCAGCCATGAAAATCCGCTTGCGGAAGCAGAATCGGCAGAGCGATCCGCACACCCTGCTGACAAGAATCAGACCCGTTCTCGTGTATTTATGCTCACATCCCGGCGCGACAGTAATCGCCGCCTCGTGACTCGCGTCGAGCAGGCTGTCCGTGTCCTTCAGCTCGACTGGATCGGGTATGACCAGCCTGCGGATCGGATCGTTCGGTTCGTTCCAGTTGATGAGTGATAGATAATAGCTGTTCGTGCGGAACCCGAACAAATCCGCTGTCTCCTGAAGCCGGTCGCGTTCCTCGTCGGAGAGCTGGGGTATCTGTGAGAGCTTTGTTATATATTTCACATCGCGTTTCTCACCGATCTCGCGACGCCATTCAGGCATATAGGAACCATCTATAATCAGATTCTCATTTGCATCAGTCTTCCGTTTCATTTTCGAATCCACGATTTTCACCTCATTAATAATTTCGGGTCCTGGCCGTTTAATAGTACCAGCATTCGACGGAGTCACACCCTATGAAAAAACCCGGCGATTAAGCCGGATTTTTTGATGAAATTCATGGTTATCTCGTTCCTGAACCCAGCTCGACAACCGGGCAGGTGTCCAGGGTGAATGATTCGCCATCTGGCATCCAGTCGTCCCACCACGTAGCTTCATCTTTTCGGGGAAGTTTAAAGCTCTGACTGTAATATTTCGGGTCCTTCGACTGATGATACTTGAAATAAATGTAATCGTTATCGTAACAGAGGATCTCAATTTTTCCGGATGCGTGACTGCCGACATAGCGTGCACGCTTGGCAAGTCCTGAGACCTGTTTCTTCGCGCCCTCGTAAATGTCGATTCCGTCAATGAACGTGGTCTTGAAATGCGCATTGCCACGGGTCGGGCGACACTGGAAAACATAGTACGGCGGCATGCCCACCTGCGCGCATTTTGTGAATAAAGCCGCAAGCGTGTCCGGGTTATCATTGATACCTTTCAACAGCGGTGTTTGATTGATCAGGATAAGGCCTCGTCTGATCAGCTTATCAATCGCCTTAACCGCGACATCGGATATCTCCCTCGGATGGCAGAAATGGTTCACAACGTAAATTCGAGCATCGGGACGGGAGTGTTTTTCGAGCAGATCGAGAAGACCGGGGTCATCGATGAACCTGAACGGGTTGAACGCAAGCAGCTTGCTTCCGAATCGAATGCTTTTCACATGCGGAATCTGCCTGAGCTGTTCGAGAACCCGGGCGATTTTCCTCGTGGACAGCATGAACGCGTCTCCGCCGGTAAGCAGGACATTATCTATCTCGGGATGTGTGCGGATATATTCAATTGTCGGGGTGAGGTCGGGGGAGATTTCATGGTTATCGGCCATGAAAATCCGCTTACGGAAGCAGAACCGGCATACAGCCCCGCAGACCCGGCTCACAAGGACCAATGCGGTCCGGGCATATTTATGTTCACATCCGGGAGCGACCGTAACCGCAGCCTCGTGACTCGCATCGAGAAGGCTTTCCGTGTCCTCCAGCTCGACGGGATCGGGTATCACAAGCCTGCGAATCGGGTCATCCGGATCGTCCCAGTTAACAAGCGAGAGATAGTAACTGTTCGTGCGGAAACCGTAGGTCCTGGAAACTTTCCAAAGTCGCGCTATCTCATCATCCGTCAGCTCCGGAATCTGTCTCAGGCTGGTAATATACTCGACATCCCGCTTGTTCCCGACCCTCCGGCGCCATTTCGGCATGTAGGAACCGTCGACAATCCTGTCCTCGTGTATATGCTCCCTGACTTCCGATTTAATAATCATTACTCCTTATTCTCCTTCCAGCAATTTGTGGGACACGAAACCCGCAGCCTCTGATTTTCCAGGCCTGAACTCAACCCATTTTCACACACAAACAAGCCCGCTTCCCTGTTCGGGAGGCAATTAATAAGACCACTATCCAGCTTATGGGTTAACCGGCTCCGAAAATCCACTGTCCTACATAGTGATAATGAATAGAAATTTAACAAAAGGAGCCTATATCGGGGTTAAGCATACCACAATCTTATGACTGTTTCCAGAATGATTGGTTGCATACCGGGTCATCAGCACCTCCAAGACTCGAAGACTCGCTTGGAGGCGCCACCGGTCAAAATTCGCTTGGAGGCGCCACTGAATCGAAAGGTGAGTTTTATGGTGCAAACAGGGTCATTATCAATCCGCGGATTTCTCTGGTGGGGCAAGCTCCGGCGCTCCGATTTGGGGGTACAGCTCTCTCAGACGAACCGCGACCTCCTCCTCGTCCTCCGGGTCCACTTTCAATGCCCGTTCCAGAAGAATTATCCCCTCCTTGATCCGATCCGTCTCGATCATCCTGTCCGCAAGGTCTATAAGCGCATCGAGATTTTCCGGATCAAGATCGAGAGCCTTCTGGAGATTCTCCTCCGATTCATCCGGCTTTGTCTCCGCGAGAAGTTCAGCCAGAAGCGACAGCCCACTGGCGTCAAGGGACTCAGGGGTCTCCTGAAGAATCTCCAGAGCCTCACGTCGATTGTTCTTTTCATCAAGGAGGGTCGCCAGATCGAGCCGCAGTTTCGCCTCGGTGTTGTCTCCCTCTATCGTCGGGTCCGCCCCCTCGCTGTCGACAGCCTTAAGTCCGGCGACATAGGCATCCTCGGCCTCATCGATTTTTCCCTGATCCTGGCATATCCGGCCCCTGATCCACTGGATAGTGGCCTCGCCGCTTGCCGCCGATTCAATCAAATGCATAATCCGGTCGGCTTTCCCGATCTCTTCCCGCAGAAGGTAAACCTGGGCGAGAAGAAGAATCTGGGCGATGTCCGGAGTTTCCATAA
>CBDUUJ010000292.1:0-4299 GCA_965370205.1 uncultured bacterium | reverse complement strand
GATGCCCGCCGATGTCAAATCCGCGTTGATCTCACCGTAGTACTGCGTCCGCTGCCCCTTTGGAGGATCGAGCGTCCAGCTTTCCCTTATGATATCTTCCGTTTGCATCCATCCCCGACCCGTATAGGTGTCGAAACATTTCCCGCGCCAGTAGGATGGAAGATTGCTCTCGACCTCCATTACCTTTTCGGTCGATATTGAATTTTCGATCAGCCTTCCCTGCGCGATGTTGAACTCCGTATCAAAACCGGTGTAATACTGCGCGGAACCGCTTGTCAATCCTCCAGTGAGCAGGGCTTCCTCACGGTCGGGGTCGGTCTCAAAACCGCCGCTCCCGAAAGCCGCCAGAATCGGTGTGTCCACTCCGGGTGTGTGTATATGGTCCACGGTAAAATAGAAAGCACTTGAAACGATAAACGCCATAAGAACCGCGGGGACACTTGCCTTTATCGCCGGACCCACGAAGTGCAAGAGCTGTCCGGGTTTTTTCCTCGATGTCGGTATCGGCGAATATTCCTCAAGAAAATCATATGTGTACTGCATCATCGAGCGATTTGTCCTGCGCCACGGGAGCCGCGCGAACTCATCCACACTTCCCAGGAACAGCGCCAGACCCAGCATCATGAGAAATCCGAGCAGGCTGTATACAAACTCCGCGGAGAACGCCGGGATCGATGAAAATATCATCAGCGTGAGACAGACCACAAGCGGCGGGAGGAAATCCTGAATCCTGAACAGCTTGAAACATCTGAGCACCAGCATAACGCTGAGCATTTCACCGAGATACGTTCCAAACGCCAGCCTGTCCTGGTAGATACGCCAGCCGTAATAGATGAAAACCGCGAGACCCGCAATATCGAGCATGAGTCCGATCGTGACATAATGCCGCGCCGATATTATGTAGCCGGTCATGACGGCTATCACGAGAAGCCCTATGAGGTACCATCTGAGCGTGTCGTTTGGAAGGATCAGATAGACCGTATTGAGCGCAAGCGCATAGACACCGAGGTAGGCGACATAGACGAGAAAATTCGGCTTGTGATCGCGCTCGTTCATTGATTCGATGTAACGGATTTATCCGGATGACACTGATTGGGGAATCCGCACGTTTTATCTCCTGAAATTGACAATACATTTTACCACGAGAAAGCCGCTTTCAGGAGTTTTCTACCTATATGGAGTTGTCAAATGAAGGGAGGGTTCACAGTGTAAACAAAGTCTCCAACAAAATCGGAACGCCGAGAGTCCGGGGGCGTTGAAAAAACTGTTTTTTTTCAGGTACCCCAAAAGAAACCCACCCTGAAGGGTGGGGTACCGGGTCTTCTTTATATGTATTTCAACCAGGGAATTCCCGGGGACATCTCATTTCGTCCTCGAAATGCAGGTGTCCCCCATAGATTCTCAACCCGCTGTTGCGATTGTCATCGAATCAAACAGCAGCGGCGGTGTATACATTGATGTGGACTTCGGCTCGCTCCCGATCTCGACAAGCTGATCCTTCAGCATCCGGAAGACATTACCGGACAGCATGCCGTCCTTGAATCTGCCGATAATTTTTCCATTCTCGACGACAAATCCAAGATTGATCGAAACAGAGAAGTCCCCTGAGAACGGCGATGCCTGGTGCGCTCCCATGATCTGATCGATCACAACGCCCTTTTCCATGCCGGCGATCATTTCATCCAGCGTCCTGTCCCCGGGTACCAGGGTAAGAGTTGAATAACCGGCACGCGGGGTTGCCGACAGTCCCGATCTCATCCCGTTTCCGGTCGGCTCGACACCCATCTTTTTCGCCGTATGAAGGTCGTGAATGAAACCTTTCAACACGCCGTTCTCAACCAGAACAGTCCTCTGGCTTGTCATGCCCTCATCATCAATTGGCTGGGTTCCGGTCATTTCCGGGTTAAGCCCGTCATCGATCAGCGTTATCCGCTCATCGAAAATCCGTTTGCCGACCATGTCCTTAAACGGCGACATATCCTTGAGCACCATCCGGGCGTTCAGAGCGCTCCGCAACGGACCGAAGAACTCCATCGCCTTGGGAGTCAGAATACATGGATACGCGCCTGCCGGAAGATCGACAATCGTGGCGGCGTCATTGAGTTTCCTGATCAACTCATCAGCCCATTCCTCCGGCTGGTCAGCCATCCGGTTTGAATCATCAAATTCCCAGAGAATCAGCACATCCCCTTCCCTGGTTATCGATCCGGAAAGATAGCCCTGGAAGATTGACTTCCTGAACGTGCTCCGAGCGCCGAATGAATTAGCCAGTGCCACATCCAGTACAACGCGATACAGCTTCCCGTCATACATCGCATCGCTTCTCGCGCTCTTGGCTTTCGACATCATGGCGTTGCCGGCATCCACAAGTTTCGCAGCCCCGACCCCGGCGGTAGATTCGTGGAATGTATCGATATCGGTAGGATGGAACTCCGATGGGAACTCGCCGGCGAATTCGCTTCCGAGCGGCGCAAGCTCGCATGCGGTTTCGACAATCATATCTGGGTCATCGACTTTGCTCGTCGCGAAGAAACCAATCTTCCCGTCGATAAGTACCCTCAGGGCGATCCCGCTGGACTCTTTCCCCTCGGCAATTTTCAGATTATCCGAGCTCCATGCGCAGGATGTGCTCTCGCTCGCTGTGTAAAAAACCTCAGCGGCATCCGTTCTCTTACAGGCTTTATCAAGAATTGTATCGATCAGAGTCATCAACTCTCACCCCCGACTACGCAGTCCTGAATCCTGATATGCGGACCGCCCGTACCAACCGGCAGCGGCGACTGCTCATCCTTCCCGCATCCACCGACCGATTCCCACTTGCGATCATTCGAGATCATGTCGATGTTCTCCATGGTTTTAAACAGGTTCCCGGAAATGCTTACATTTCTCAGGCGTTTTCCGACCTTGCCGTTCACAATTTCGAATCCCTCATCGGCTCCGAAAGTGAATTGCTCGAGAGCGGTCTGTCCGCCATGAGGCCGCACGGCATAAATTCCGTACTCAATGTCCGAAATCATATCCTTGAATGTATGCGGACCCGGTTCGATTGACGTATTGGTCATTCGAACGATCGGCGGGAAGCGGTAGCTGACCGCGCGCGCGTTGCCTGTGGGTTCCTCGCCGAGAGCATGTGCGGTTTCGCGGGAGTGCAGACGCCCGGTGAGCATTCCGTCCTTCACCAGATGCGTAAGCTGAGTCGAAGTGCCCTCATCGTCGTACTTCATCGTGCCGCCCTCATCCTGAACGGTGCCGCCATCGGTGATGTTAAGAAACTCCCGGCCCATCTTCCGACCCAGCTTGAGGATTTTCTGCCAGTCGGGATTCTCATACACGAAATCCGCCTCGCTCAGATGTCCGAAAGCCTCGTGAACAAAAGTGCCCGTGAGGTCGGGATCGACAACGACCGTGTAGTTCCCGCCCCTGACCTTTGGAGCGTTCGCAACCTCAACAGCCCTGCTCGCGACCTCCTTCGCTTTATCCTCCAGGTCGAGAATGACATCGTAGTCGATAAGGCTGTTCGCGAAATCCCGCGCATCCTGCATCATGCCGTCGGGATCCATCGCCATCGCCATGAGTATCAGTGTCATTCGCATTTTTTCCTGCTCTATGAAACTGCCGGTTTTATTCGCGAATATCCGTCGATAGTGAAAATGCCGGAAGTTTGTAAACGTGGAGACAATTCCCTCGCTCCCGAGCATGATATCGTTGTATCTCTTCACCAGCTCAAGAGTGTCGGTAATCTGTACGTCCCTTGGATCGCGCTTAATCACGATCGGAACCGAGTCCGTGTGAGGCTCCTGCTCGAAAAGCTCCACATTTCCCGGACCAAGAGTACGCGCCATCTCAACAGCCTGGGTGATACGATCCGGAAGATTTTCAAGCGAGTTGAAGCTGGTAAATCCCCAACTCCCATCGACCAGCGCGCGCACACATCCGCCGGTCGAAACACCCTTGTCCAGCGATTCAAGCGAATCCTTCTGGTACCCGATAGTGGTGGTCTCGATCTCCTCCAGCCGGATTTCAACCTCGGACGCATCACTTCCGGCCTTTATGGCTTCCTCGATCCGCTCACGCACATCCGGCAGGAGCGCTACTTCTTTTGTCATGATTTCACCTCAAAGAAAATACTTCATAAAGATCAATATACAATTCACCTTAAAAATATCCGGTGTCGCCCACAAACGGAGCGTCATCGTTGATTGCGTGTGCCCAATCCTACGGTGACTCTCCAATCCGTGTAAATGAACCGTCGATATTTAACCTATTTTAGTTGAAATTGTCAACTAAATTAGTAGATTT